>NZ_JBBMMC010000010.1:0-198922 GCF_037936805.1 Nocardioides epinepheli
CATCCTGCTCGTCCACGACCTCGACGTCCGCGTCATCGACGCCGCCACCGGCGAGCTGCTCCGCGAGCTCGTCATCGCTCCCAACCGCGACTACCAACCCACCGGAGCACCCCGCGGACCCACCCGTACGACCCCGAAATGACCACTCCCGGACCTACAAGTTGTAGGTCCGGGAGTTTCCGATGTCCTGAGACATCACACGGTGCCCCCGGCAGGATTCGAACCTGCGACCGGCGGATTAGAAGGCCGCTGCTCTATCCAGCTGAGCTACGGAGGCGCAGCGATCAGGATAGGGCGCCGGACGCCGTGGTGCCCGGTCGCCCCGCGCCCGTCGCCGTCCGCCTCGGGTCAGCGGCGCTCGCGCTCCATCCAGGCCTCGACGTCGTCGGCGGCGCGGGGGAGCGAGGCGGAGAGGTTGCGCGGCTCGTCGTCGGTGACCACGAGGTCGTCCTCGATGCGGATTCCGATGCCGCGCAGTTCCTCGGGGACGAGCAGGTCGTCGTCCTGGAAGTACAGTCCGGGTTCGACGGTGAGCACCATGCCGGGCTCGAGGGTGGCGAACTTGTAGGCCTCGGGGGCGGCTTGGCCGCAGTCGTGGACGTCGAGGCCGAGCATGTGGCTGGTGCCGTGCAGGGTCCAGCGGCTGTAGACCTTCGAGTCCGGGTCGAGGGCCTCCTCGGCCGAGACGGGGAGCAGCCCCATCGACTCCAGCCCGTGCGCCAGCACGCTCATCGCGGCGTCGTGCGGTGCCGCGAACGCCAAGCCGGGGCGGCAGGCCGCGATCCCGGCGTTCTGCGCCTGCAGCACCAGCTCGTAGAGATCGCGCTGGAGCGGGGTGTAGCGGCCGTCGACCGGCAGGGTGCGGGTGACGTCGGCGGTGTAGAGACCGCGTCCCTCCACGCCCATGTCGAGCAGCACCATCGTGCCCGGCGTGATGGGGCCGTCGTTGTCGATCCAGTGCAGCGTGGTGGCGTGCGAGCCGCCGCCGACGATGGAGTCGTAGCCGATGTCGTTGCCCATCGCCCGGGCCCGCCGGAAGAAGGTGCCCTCGATCCACCGCTCGCCGAACTCCAGGACCCGGTTCCACTCGGCCACCGAGTCGCCGAAGCCGAGAGCGGTGATGTCGCAGGCCTCTTGGAGCTGCTCGATCTCCCAGTCGTCCTTGATCAGTCGCATCTCGGAGATGACGCGGGCGAAGTCGCCGTCGAGAGTGGCGTCGCCGGACACCTCGCGGTCGACCTCGGCGGAGACGCCGCGGTGCACGCGGGTCTTCCCGCTGCCGGCCAGCGCGGCGGGCAGCTCGTCGATGTGCCGCACCGGCAACCCGAGGGACGTCGACAGCTCGCGCAGCGAGGGACGCTTGCCGACCCACAGCTGGCCGTACTGGCGGTCGCGGAAGAACTCGTCGTTCTCCCGGCCCGAGCGGGGGCGGGCGTAGAGCACGGCCTCGCCGTCGTCGATCACCAACACGGCGTCGGAGGTCTGGTTGCCGGTGAAGTAGACGTGGGCGGTGTCGACCCGGAATCGGTAGTCGGTGTCGTTGGCGCGGACCTTGTAGCCACCGCCGGGGAGCACCAGCCGCTCGCCGGGGAACATCGCGGCCAACCGGGCGCGACGCTCGGCCGCGCGATCGGCTCCGGCCTGGAGCGGGAGGTCGACGTCGTGGTCGTCCCAGCCGGTGCGCATGAACGCGGAGTAGGCGGCGGGCACGGCCGGATCGTGGGACTCCACGGCGAGTCCGGTCGATTCCGCGGTGGAGACGTTCGAGGAGTCTGGGGTCTGATCGCTCACCCTTGGCACTCTACGTCGCGCGGCCCGTTGTGCCAGGTTGTGCCAGCGGTCACACCGTTGAGCCGAGGCGACCGGAGACCGGGGGCAGACCTCGGCCCGCAGTCTCCTGCCGGGCGCTGGACGCCGCCGCGCTGCCGATAGGGTTGCGCCATGCTCGGACGCCGCGACGACAGTCTCGCGTTCACGCTGGTCGTGGGCGCGACAGTGGTTCTGGGCGCCCTCACGATGCTCACCCTGCTCTCCCTGTCGGGCGCGCCCACGATCGCGCTGGTGGCGGTCGCGCTCGCCGCGTTGCCGGTGGTCCCGCTCGTGGCGTGCTTCGTCTGGCTCGATCGCTACGAGCCGGAGCCGACGCGCCTGCTGGTCAACGCCCTGCTGTGGGGCGCATGTGCCGCCACGGCGATCGCTGTCCTGGTCGACGGCGTCGGGGGGCTGTTCGGCCCGATCGCGCCCGACGTGTCGTTGGCCGTCGTGGCCCCGATCGCGGAGGAGTCGAGCAAGGCGCTGTTCCTCGTGCTGCTGCTGTGGTGGCGCCGTCGTGAGATCGACGGGGTCCTCGACGGCATCGTCTATGCCGGGCTGGTCGGCGTCGGGTTCGCGTTCACCGAGAACGTCCTCTACCTCACCGCCGCCTACGACGGCACCGACGGCTTGGGCCCGGGTGGCCTGGAGGGACTCACCTCCACCTTCCTCCTGCGCTGCCTCGTCGGACCGTTCGCGCACCCGCTGTTCACCGCATTCGCCGGGATCGGCATCGGTCTGGCCGTCACCTCCGGCCGCCGGTCGGTGCGGATGCTCGCCCCGATCGCCGGGTTCTCGCTCGCGGTGATCGCTCACGGCGTCTGGAACGCCTCCACGCTCCTGGGCCGCGCGGAGTTCGCCGGCGTGTACGCCGTCCTGATGGTCCCCGCGGTCCTCGCCATCGGCGCGCTGGCGCTGTGGGCGCGACGCGACGAGGCGCGGATGCTCACCGCCGGACTCGAGGAGGCCGCACGACGCGGCCTGATCCCCGCGACGGACATCGGCTGGGTGGTCGACCTGCGCGCCCGCAGGACGGCCCGGCAGCACGCAGCCCGGTGTGCGGGTCGCGAGGCGGCCCTGAGGATGGCGGAGTACCAGCAGGCTCTGATCGAGCTCGGCTTCCTTCACGACCGGCTGCTGCGCGGCACCGCCCCCGACGACTGGTCGGCCCGCGCCGCCGACCAGGTGGAGCGGATCCGTACGGTGCGCCCGCACGTCGCGTTTCCCGGACAGGTGGTCCCGACGGCATGACTTCCCCCCACACCCCCGGCGGTCCCACACCGCGGGCCTCGGTCGGCTCGCGTCCCGGTGGCTACGACACCAAGCGACGTCCTGCCGACGACGCCAAGATGCTCACCGCGTTGATCCGTCTGCGCCAGACCCTGGTGGCGATCGACCTGCCCTTCGACCAGCCCGACGTCGCCGAGCTGCGCGCCGCGCGACTGGAGATGATCGATCAGCTCGAGGACTACCTGATCCCGAGGCTGATGAGCTTCGAGGCGCCGATGCTCGCCGTGGTGGGGGGCTCCACCGGTGCCGGGAAGTCGACCTTGGTCAACTCCCTGGTCGGCAAGCGGGTCACCGCCTCGGGCGTGCTTCGACCCACGACCCGCTCGCCGGTGCTGGTGCATCACCCCCGCGACCGGCAGTGGTTCGGCCAGGACCGGCTGCTTCCCGACCTGGCCCGCGTGTACCACGCCACCGACAAGCCGACCTCGCTGCAGCTCGTGCCCTCCTCGAACGTGCCCCCCGGGGTCGCGATCCTCGATGCGCCCGACGTCGACTCCGTCGAGGAGCGCAATCGCACCCTCGCCGCCGAGCTGATGGCGGCCGCCGACCTCTGGGTGTTCGTCACCTCTGCCGCCCGGTACGCCGACCAGGTGCCCTGGGAGTTCCTGCGCAGCGCGGCCGACCGGTCGACGTCGGTGGCCATCGTGCTCGACCGCACCCCCGACGACGCCGCGCGGACCGTCGCGCCGCACCTGGCCCGGATGCTCGCCAGCCGCGGCCTGAAGGAGGCGCCCCTGTTCGTGGTGCCCGAGGGAAAGGTCGACGACGACGGCCTGCTGCCCGCCGACCACGTCGCCGACATCCGCACCTGGCTGCGCTCGCTCGCCGCCGACGTCGACGCGCGAAGCGCCCTGGTGCGGCGCACCCTCGACGGCGCGGTCCGGGCGATCACCCATCGCTGCTACCCGATCGCCGATGCCAGTGCGGCCCAGGCCGTCATCGCGGTGGAGTTGGCCAGCGAGGCCGACGGCATCTACGACGCCACCATCGCCTCGACCACCGCAGCCACCGGCGACGGCAGCCTGATGCGCGGTGAGCTGCAGGCCAGATGGGACGAGTTCGTCGGCACCGGCGACCTGCTGCGCGCGATCGAGGCGCCACTCGCCGGCCTGCGCGGGCGGCTGGTGAACACGCTCAAAGGCAAGCCGCAGCAGGCCGAACAGGTCAGCGAGGCGGTGGAGCGCTCGCTCGAGGCCTTGCTGCTCGAACGAGCCGAGGACGCCGCCGCGCGCACCTTCGCGGCCTGGTCCGAGCACCCCTACGGTGCGACCCTCCTCGAGGGGGCCGCTGCCCGCGACGCCGGCCTCTCCCGCGCCGCGACCACGCTGCGCGACCGGGCAGCGCAGCTGGCTCGTGACTGGCACGAGGAGGTCGTGGGGCTGCTGCGCGACGAGGGCACCGACAAGCGCACCTCGGCGCGCTACCTCGCCTTCGGGGTCGGTGGACTCTCGGTCGCTCTCGAGATCGAGGTGTTCACCCGGAACGCCGGGGCGCCGCCGTCGGCCGGCCGCGCGCTGCTCGACGCCGTGTTCGGGCAGGAGGCCGTCTCCTCGATGATCGAGCGGACCGGCCGGAGTCTCGAACGCCGGCTCAGCGCCGCGCTCAACGACGAGCGAGCCAGGTTCGTCTCGCTCATCGACGGCCTCGTGCTCGAGCCCGACGCGGCCGAGCAGCTGCGCAACGCCGCGCGTCGCGTCGACGACCTGCGTTTCCAGGCCGCGAAGTCCGACACACGTGACGCTGGAGGCCCTGGCGAAGCCGCGGGCCGAGCACCAGGAGAAGCTCAGTGACATCCGTTCTCGATGAGGCCCGTCAGATCGCGACCCAGGGCTCGGACACCGGCGCCCGCATCGAGGCGCTGGAGGCGGCGGCGAAGGCGGCGCGCGGTCGTCTCGATGACACCGTGGTCGACGACGCCGCTGCGACCGCCGCTCGTGCCGCGGGCAGGCTGCGGCTCTCGGCCGATCACACCGTCGTCGCGATCGCCGGGGCGACAGGGTCGGGGAAGTCCTCCACGTTCAACGCCTTGACCGGGATCGAGCTCTCCTCCACCGGCGTGCGGCGTCCCACCACCTCGTGGGCGACCGCCTGCGTGTGGGGCCGGGCCGGCGCCGCCGAGCTCCTCGAGTGGCTGGGCATCGCGCCGCGTCACCAGACGATGCGCGACTCCATGCTCGACGTCGGCAAGGCCGACCGCGACCTCGACGGCGTGGTCCTGATGGACCTGCCCGACCACGACTCCACCGAGGTCGCCCACCACCTCGAGGTCGATCGGCTCGTCGAGCTGGCCGACCTCCTGGTGTGGGTGCTCGACCCGCAGAAGTACGCCGACGCCGCCATCCACGACCGCTACCTCGCGCCGCTGAAGAGCCACGCGGGGGTCATGGTCGTCGTGCTCAACCACATCGACACCATCCCCGAGTCCGGCCGCCAGGCGATGGTCGACGACGTCCGCCGCCTGCTCGACCTCGACGGCCTCGAGTCGGTTCCGATCTATCCGATCAGCGCGCGCGAGGACATCGGGGTCGACGAGCTGCGCGCGGAGATCGCCTCCCGGGTCGCGGCCAAGCGGCTCACCGTGGAGCGGATCGACGCCGACCTGCAGGCCGCCGCCGAAAGACTGCGCGCGGCGTCGGGTGACGCGCCGGCTCGCACGCTCGACCCCGCCCGCGTGGCGGCGTTCGAGGACGCGCTGGCCGCCGCGGCGGGCGTGCCGACGGTGGTCGACCTCGTCGAGCGGTCCACCCTCGCCGCCACCTCGCGGGCCACGGCCTGGCCACCGCTCGCGCTGCTATCGCGCCGCGACTCCGACCCGCTGGCCCGGCTCGACCTCGAGATCGAGGGCGACGCCGCGGCCCGGCTCTCGGGCGCCCCGAGAGACGGCAGCGAGATCGCCGCCGCGCCGGTCCACCGTGCCCGGGTCGACGCCGAGGCCCGCGCTCTTGCCGACTCCGCAGCGTCGCGCCTGACGCCGCCGTGGGTCGCGGCACTGCAGCGTGCGGCGACCTCGCGGCTGTCCGAGGCCGGAGACCGACTCGACGGCGCGCTCGCCGACGTCGACCTCGGCGCCGGACGGGTCCCGGGTTGGGCGCGCACGCTCCGGGTCGTGCAATGGCTGCTGCTCCTGGCCGCGCTGGCGGGTGCGGTCTGGACCGTGGTCCTCGCGATCGGCGGGACGCTCGCCGACGCCCCGGCCGTGGCCGGAGCGCCCGTACCGGTGATCCTGCTCGTCGCGGGCCTGGTGCTCGGCATCCTGCTCGCGATCGTCGGTCGCTCCCGTGCGCGCACGGCCGCCCGCGAGCGCGGCGAGGCCGCCGACCGCCGGCTGCGTGGCGCCGTCCACGAGGTCGCGAACGAGTACGTCGTCGCGCCGGTCGCCGCGGAGCTCGATGACTACGCCACGCTCCGTTCCCGCCTGGACCAGGTGCTGCAGGGCTGAGCCGCGTCGTCCACAGGGCGACGGTCCGCGCACTTATCCACAAGCCGTCCCGCGCCGACGGCACCGCTTCTCGAGATCGCCTGTACTCGTCTCGGGCATCCCGGCCGTGGGTGCCGACCTCAGGTGCGAAGGAGCGAGACGATGTCCAACGAGACGGTGGTGACCCTCCAGGGATGGGTCGGCGGCGATGTGGTGCTGCGCCAGGCCGGGGAGGTGTCGGTGACCAGCTTCCGGGTCGCCTGCACGCCGCGCCGGCTCTCCCGGCGCACGGGGGAGTGGGGCGATGCGCCGACCCAGTGGTACACCGTCAACGCCTGGCGCGCCCTGGCCGAGCACTGCGCCGACTCCCTTCGGCGCGGGGACCCGGTGCTCGTCACCGGGCGGGTCAACATGCGGCCCTACGTCACCAAGGCCGGTGCCGAGGCGATCGACGTCGAGGTCGACGCCTACTGCGTGGGCCACGACCTCACGCGCGGGACCACGTGCTTCACCCGGATGTCGCGGGCCGAGCCGAGCCCCGACACGAGTGCCGAGACGAGCGCCGAGACGACGGGCGAGCAGCGGGAGCCGGCGGCCTGAGCCCGACCCCAGGCTGAGGTACCGTCGCCGGCGTGGAAGCCGAGGCGCCCGGCGATGGCGATTCCGCGGCCTCGATCCGACTGTTCGACGAGGCCGACTGGGACTGGCGTCGCAACGGCCCGACCCGCCGGGCGATCGACGCGTACGGCGTCGCCTCCGATTCCCTCCGGCGGCTGCCGGGTGGCGCCGGGCACGTGTGGACAGACGAGCGAGTGGTGCTCAAGCCGGTGGGGTTCACGCCCGAGCACGACTGGTGTGCGAGGTCTACGCCGAGTGGAGCTGTGACGACGTCCGGGTCCCGGAGCCGGTGGAGCCGCACGGCACGACGCACACGCACTGGTCCGCAGACGGGTGGGGAGCGCACGTCTTCGTGCCCGGTCGCGATCTCGACCTGACGCGCGAGCTGGAACGGGTCAGGGAGGCCGGCGATGCCTTCCACCGAGCCGTCGGCCACCTGCCCCGGCCGCCCTGGATCGATGATCGCGACGATCCGTGGGCCTACGGCGACCGGCTGGCGTGGGAGGGTGCCGAGCCGCAGGGCGACGTCGCGACCGCCGACCTCATCAATCGGCTCCGGGCCGCGTTGGAGCCGGTGACCGAGCCGGGGCAGGTGATCCACGGCGACCTCCTGCCGAACGTGCTCGTCGACGACGGTCGGCCGCCGGCGGTCATCGACTGGCCGCCGTACGTCCGACCGGCCGGGTTCGCCAGTGCGATCGCGGTGACCGACGCCGTCACCTTCCGAGGGGCCCCGACCGCCCTGCTCGAGGAGTGGGCGACCGGCGCGGACTGGAACCAGCTGCTGATCCGGGCCCTGCTCTATCGCCTCGGGCCCACGGCCGTCTTCGCCGCTCGAAACCGGCTGATGGGCAGTCTGGTGACCCACCTCGAGCGCGTGCGGCCCGTGGCGGAGGTCGTGCTGGCTCGCGCCGGAGGCGGGTGAGCGAGCCGTATTGGACGGGCACTAGGCTCGCCGATTATGGCTGACTATGTCTTCACGCTGCGCAACGTGCGCAAGGCCCACGGCGACAAGGTCGTTCTCGACAACGTCACCCTCTCCTTCCTCCACGGCGCCAAGATCGGCGTCGTCGGCCCGAACGGCACCGGCAAGTCCTCGCTGCTGCGGATCATGGCGGGGCTCGACCACGCCAACAACGGCGACGCGATCCTCGACCCCGAGGCCACCGTCGGCATGCTCCAGCAGGAGCCGCCGCTGACCGAGGGCAAGACCGTGCTCGAGAACGTCGAGGAGGCCGTCGGGCCGATCCTGGCCAAGAAGCGGCGCTACGACGAGATCTCCGAGGCGATGGCCGACCCCGACGCCGACTTCGACAAGCTCCTCGCCGAGATGGGCGAGCTCCAGGAGGAGCTCGACGCGGCGAACGTGTGGGACCTCGACAGCCGCCTCGACCAGGCGATGGACGCGCTGCGCTGCCCGCCGCCCGACGCCCTGGTCGACAACCTGTCCGGTGGTGAGCGGCGCCGGGTCGCGCTGTGCAAGTTGCTCCTGCAGCAGCCCGACCTGCTGCTGCTCGACGAGCCCACCAACCACCTCGACGCCGAGTCGGTGCAGTGGCTGGAGGGCCACTTGGCCAACTACCCGGGCGCCGTCTTGGCGATCACCCACGACCGGTACTTCCTCGACAACGTCGCGCAGTGGATCCTCGAGCTCGACCGCGGCAAGACCCACCCCTACGAGGGCAACTACTCCACCTACCTGGAGACCAAGAAGGAGCGCCTGAAGATCGAGGGGCAGAAGGACGCCAAGCGCGCCAAGATGCTCGAGAAGGAGCTGGAGTGGGTGCGCTCGAACGCCAAGGCCCGCCAGACCAAGAGCCGCTCGCGACTCGCGCGCTATGAGGAGATGGCCGCGGAGGCCGACCGCGCCCGCAAGATCGACACCTCCGAGATCAACATCCCGGCCGGCCCGCGGCTCGGCGACGTCGTCCTCGAGGCCCAGCACCTCACCAAGGGCTTCGACGGCCGCACCCTGATCGACGACCTCACCTTCACCCTGCCGCGCGCCGGCATCGTGGGCGTCATCGGTCCCAACGGCGTCGGCAAGACGACCTTGTTCCGGATGATCACCGGCACCGAGGAGCCCGACGACGGCGCCCTCAACGTCGGCCAGACGGTCAAGCTCTCCTACGTCGACCAGAGCCGCGGTGGCATCGACCCGAACAAGAACGTGTGGGAGGTCGTCTCCGACGGACTCGACTTCATCAAGGTCGCCAACTTCGAGATGAACTCCCGCGCCTACGTCGCCTCGTTCGGGTTCAAGGGGCCCGACCAGCAGAAGAAGGCCGGCGTGCTGTCCGGCGGTGAGCGCAACCGCCTCAACCTGGCCCTCACCTTGAAGATGGGCGGGAACCTGCTGCTGCTCGACGAGCCCACCAACGACCTCGACGTCGAGACCCTCTCCTCGCTCGAGGACGCCCTGCTGGACTTCCCGGGCTGTGCGGTGGTCACCTCGCACGACCGGTGGTTCCTCGACCGCGTCGCCACCCACATCCTCGCCTGGGAGGGCGATGAGGAGAACCCGGCGAAGTGGTTCTGGTTCGAGGGCAACTTCGCGGCCTACGAGGAGAACAAGATCGAGCGACTCGGCATCGAGGCCGCCCGCCCCCACCGCGTCACGCACCGCCGGCTCACTCGCGACTGAGTCCAACGCCTCCGCCGGAGGTTGATCAAGCGAGCGTCAGCGAGCGCCGACGAAACCCCGGGCGCCGACGCGCGGCCAGTCCGCCGGAGGTTGAGCAAGCGAGCGTCAGCGAGCGCCGACGAAACCCCGGGCGCCGACGCGCGGTCAGTCCGCCGGAGGTTGAGCAAGCGAGCGCCAGCGAGCGCCGACGAAACCCCGGCAACCCACCCCGCCAAGGTTCCCGAGGTCGGCTGCGAGGTTTCGTCTGCGCTGTCGGGCTCGTTCTCGCCCTCCAGCGAGCGCCGACGAAACCCCGGCTACCGGTGCTGCCAGCGTTGGCGAGGTCGGTTGCGAGGTTTCGTCGGCGCCGGTCGGGCTCGTTCCTCGCCCGTCCGTCTTGCTCACCCTCCGAGGCCGTGCGCGGGGCTCGCTCAATCTCCGGAGTGGAGGGTCAGTCGGTCTGGCGGATCTCCATGTCGGGGTGGCCGTCGACGAGGTGGTCGGCGACGGCGTTCATCACTCGCCCCAGGGCGGCGAAGTCGTCGGGGTCGGCCAGGTCGAGGATGTGGCTGCGCACGCTCTCCACGTGGGAGGGGGCGACGTTCTCCAGCAGGAGCCGGCCGCGGTCGGTCATCATGCAGACGACGCCGCGACCGTCCTCGGTGGAGCTGCAGCGCTGGACGAGCTTTGCATCCTCCATCCGCTTGACGGTGTGGGTGACCCGGCTGCGACTGTGGGCCAGGGATTGGGCCAGCTGGGCCATCCGCATCTGACCGTCCCGCTCGGAGAGGCGCATGAGGATCTCGTACTCCACGAGCGAGAGCCCGTGGTTCTGGCGTAGGTCGTCGTCGAGCTTGTCGAAGAGCAGGGTGGTGCCGAGCACGAGGGCGCGCCAGGAGAGCTGCTCGTCCTTGTCGAGCCAGCGCGGTTCAGGTCGGGTGGGGAAGCGTGATGCCACGCCACGATTCTAGTTGTCGCGACACGCCGGTGTGGATGCTTTGCGCGCGTCGGACGCAGGTCACAGACGCTCGAGGATCAAGGCCATGCCCTGACCGCCGCCGACGCACATGGTGATCAGGCCGGTGGTCTTGTCGTGCCAGTCGAGGCTGTTGAGCATCGTGTTCTGCAGGCGAGCGCCGGTCATCCCGAACGGGTGCCCGACGGCGATCGCCCCGCCGTTGACGTTGAGGCGGTCCAGGTCGATCCCGAGGTCCTGGTAGGACGGCACCACCTGCGCGGCGAACGCCTCGTTGATCTCGACCAGGTCGATGTCGCCGATGCTCATCCCGGCGTGGGCGAGTGCACGCCGGCTTGCCTCGACCGGGCCCAGCCCCATGATCTCGGGGGAGAGACCGCTCACGCCGGTGGACACGATGCAGGCCAGTGGGGTCAGGCCGAGCTCGGCGGCCTTGGTGTCGGACATGATCACCACGGCCGCGGCCCCGTCGTTGAGCGGGCAGCAGTTAGCGGCGGTGACCACGCCGTCGGGCCGGAAGACCGGTTGGAGCTGGGAGGCGGCCTCGTAGGTCACCCCGGCGCGCGGCCCGTCGTCGGCGGTGACGACGGTGCCGTCGGGTGCGGTGACCGGCGTGATCTCACGTGCCCAGAAGCCGTCGTTGATCGCCTTCTCGGCGAGGTTCTGCGAGCGGACGCCGAACTCGTCGAGCTCGCGTCGGGACAGGCCACGCATCCGGGCGACGTTCTCGGCCGTGTGGCCCATCGCGATGTAGGCGTCGGGAAGATCGCCGTCCTCGCGCGGGTCGTGCCAGTCCTGGCCGCCCTCGGCCATGCGGGCGGTCCGCGCCTCGGCGTCGGCGAAGCGCGGGTTCTGGGTGTCTGGCCAGTGATCGGAGGTGCCCTTGGCGAACCGCGACACCATCTCGACGCCGGCCGAGATGATCACGTCGGCCTCGCCGGCCTTGATGGCATGGAAGCCCATGCGGGTGGTCTGGACCGAGGAGGCGCAATAGCGCGTGACCGTGGCGCCGGGGACCTGGTCCATGTCGTTGAGCACGTTCACGATCCGGCCCATGTTGTTGCCCTGCTCGCCGCCCGGCAGGCCGCACCCCAGATAGAGGTCGTCGACGGTCTGCGGGTCCAGCTCCGGCACCTTGTCGAGCGCGGCCCGCACGATGGTGGCGGTGAGGTCGTCGGGCCGGAAGTCCTTGAGCGATCCCTTGTTCGCGCGCCCGATCGGAGACCTGGTCGCGGAGACGATGACGGCTTCGGGCATGCGAGGCTCCGATTTCTTCGAGGGTTCGGCGAGCTGTGCCTGCAGCGTAATGGGCGCCGTGCTTGACTTCTCCCGGCCGATGCGGGCCGAGACGATCCGAGAACGACGGGGGCGGAGTGAACGCGCGAGGTTGGTCCCTGCCCGCCGCCGGTCTCCTTGCCGCCCTGGTGCTGGCGACGGCGGCGACCGGCGTGCCGAGCAATGCCGGCCCGCCCGCGCAGGTCCCCCACGTGGGAGCAGTGGAGCCCGCGGCCGAGGCGACGGCGCTGCGCAACGCGATCGTGCTCGTCGTCGACGACATGGGCGACTTCGCCTGCGCCGACGCCGCCGAGTTCCTTCCCCGCAGCAGCGCCTGGTTGAGCGAGCGCGGCACCTGCTACGAGCGGGCGACGACCGCGACACCGGTGTGCTGCCCCGCGCGGGCCCAGATCCAGACCGGCCAGCTGCCCCACAACAACGGCGTGCGCTCCCAGGCCTCGGCGCGGGCGTTCCACGGCCGCGACACCGTGCAGTTCGACCTGAGCCGTGCCGGCATCCGCACCTATGGCACCGGGAAGAACCTCAGCGGGGTCGACGTCGCCGACTACTACGGTCCTGGCGCGATCGAGACCGGGTTCGACGACTTCGACTTCTGGTCCTCGTTCGCCAGCGCGCCCGGCAGCTTCTCCCTCTACGACGACCGCGGCCGTCCCTATCGGCCGACCGACGGACTGACCTCCACCGAGACCACCGGCCGATTCCTCGCCCAGCGCCTCGACGCCCACCTCGCAGCGGGAGACCGCTTCTTCCTCTACGGTGCGTTCTTCGCGCCCCACAAGCAGGGCACCGGCATGGGGACCGCTGACCTGCCCGAGCCGAGCCCCGCGCACGCCGAGGACCCGGTACCGCCGTTCGAGTGGCTCGCCGAGCCGGACGCCAAGGACAAGATGGCGCGCTTCGCCTACCCGCCGCGCCAGCCCCGGTCGTACTACGAGGAGCTCTGGGCGGCACGAATCCGGTCGATGTACGACGTCGACGACCAGGTCGCCGCCCTCTTCGGCCGCCTCGAGCAGGCCGGCGCGCTCCAGGAGACCGCCGTGATCTTCGTGAGCGACAACGGCTACGCCGACCGCGGACAGTCGAACTGGGAGGGCAAGTCGACGCCCTATCCGTCCTCCACCGACATCCCGATGCTGGCCTACCTGCCTGGCGAGCAGCCGGGTGTCTCCACCGCGCCGGTGGGGCTCATCGACGTCGCCCCCACCGTCTACGACGTGCTCGGGGTGGAGCCGGAGCACGTGGTCGACGGGCGCTCGCTGCTGAGCGCGCAGCGGCGCGAGGATGAGTTCTTCGAGTTCGCCAAGGACGACAGCGATATCGCGATCGGCGAGTCGGGAGTGGCGGCCTCCAGGCTCCCGTCGTGGGCGATGGTGAAGCACGACGGTGCCGCCTACGTGGAGTTCTACCGTCCCGACCGGAGCCTGCTGCGGCGCGAGTACTACGCCGGCGACGATCCCGAGATGACCCGGAACCTGCTCTACCGAGGCGATCACCACCCCTCGCCCGCCCCGGAGATCCTGCGTGACCTGCAAGACCGGATCCGGCGCTATGCGGCCTGCGCCGGCACGGCCGAGACCGGCAGCCTGCGTCCCTGTCCCTGAACGACCTGTCTGGCCGGGCGCGGAGCAGGGCAGACTGACCAGGTGCGTCACCGATACGAGTGTCCGATGCGCTGGGCCGACCTCGACGTGCTCGGCCACGTCAACAACGTCGTCTACGTCGACTACCTCCAAGAGGCCCGGGTCGACCTGATGCGGGCGCTCTTCCCGGCCCCGGCCGGCGTCGAGGACGACCTGGCCGACGGTGTCGTGGTCGTGCGGCACGAGGTGACCTACCTGGCCGAGCTGCATCTGGGCGTCGCGCCGCTGAGCATCGAGTGCTGGGTGACCGAGGTGCGTGCGGCGTCGTTCACGATGGCCTATGAGGTCTTCCACGAGCTGCCCGACGGCGAACGCCGCGTATACCTCCGGGCCACCACGCTCCTGACCCCGTACGTCTTCGCCACCGAGCGCCCGCGGCGACTCACCAGTGCCGAGCGGGACGCCCTGGCGCCCTACGTCGAACCGCCGGTCTCACCGAAGGCTGCGCCGATCCCCGCGCTGGACTGGGCCGGTGCCGGTCACTATCCGCTGCAGGTGCGCTTCTCCGACGTCGACGTGTACCGCCACGTCAACAACGTGAAGTACTTCGAGTACTTCCAGGAGTCACGAGTACGCCTGCTCGATGAGCTGGCGCGCGCCTCCGGCGAGGACCAGCGGCCCTCGGTCGTGGTCGTCCAGACCGACGTCGACTACCGCCGCCCGATCCTGTTGCGAGCCGAGCCGTACGACGTGTGGTCGAAGATCACCCGGGTCGGTGACCGCTCGTTCACCGTGGAGTCGGAGATCGCCGACGGTGAGACGGTGCTGGCGCGGGCCAGGGTGACCCTGGTGCTGTTCGACACCGCTACCGGGCGCTCGATCGAGCCGAGCCACCGGCTGCGCCGGGCCCTGGAAGACGCGAGCGCCGGATGAGTGCCCCGGCTCAGTCGAGGGTGTTGACCATGAACTGGGCCGCGTGGGTGACGTAGTCCCAGAACTTGGCGTCCTGCTCGGGCGTCAGCTCCGCGGCGTCCAGGCCGTCACGGAAGTGGTGGAGCCAGCGGTCCTTGGCGGCGGGCGTGACCGCGAAGGGAGCGTGCCGCATCCGCAGGCGCGGGTGGCCGCGAGTGTCGGAGTAGGTGGTCGGACCGCCCCAGTACTGGACGAGGAACAGCCGGAACCGCTCCTCGGCCGGCCCGAGGTCCTCCTCTGGGTACATCGGACGCAGCAGCTCGTCGGTCGCGACGCCCTCGTAGAACCGATGCACGATGGTCGAGATCGTGTCGTATCCGCCGATCTCCTCATAGAACGTCACTCCACCATTGTCGGGTTCGATGGTGACGTCGTGGACCGGGGGCATCAGGTCTCCTGGGACTTGGTGGGTGGCGGCGACTCGCCGGACTCTTGTGGTTCCGCAGGCGCCGGATCGGGGGGAGTGGAGTCGCGGTGGTTCCACACCACGCGCTGCGGCAGCGGGATGACGATGCCCTCGTAGTCGAACCGGTTCTTGATCCGCAGGCGCATCTCGCGCGCCACGACCCACTGCTCACCGGGCGTGGTCTTGAGCACGACGCGGACCACGACGCCGTCGACCCCGAGTTGCTGGACCCCCCAGACCGACGGCTCCTCGATCACCTGACCCTTGTAGTCCTCGTCCTCCCAGAGATCGTGGGCGACCTCGCCGAGGACTCGGCGCACCCGCGCGAGATCCTCGTTGTAGGAGACGGTCACGTCCAGCACCGTGCGCGCCCAGTTCTGGCTCTGGTTCCCCACCCGAAGGATCTGGCCGTTCGGCACGTACCAGACCGTCCCGTTGACATCGCGCAGTCGCGTCATCCGCAAGGTGACCGCCTCGACCGTCCCGACCGCCTCGCCGAGGTCGACGTCGTCACCGACGCCGAACTGGTCCTCGATGATCATGAACGCGCCGGAGAGGAAGTCCTTCACCAGCGACTGGGCGCCGAAGCCCAGGGCGATGCCGACGATGCCTGCGCTGGCGATGATCGGCGCGATGTCGATGCCCACCTCGCTGAGCATCATCGTGGCGAAGACGGCGACCACGAGCCCGGTGACGATGCTCTTGAGCAGACTGCCCATGGCTTCGGCGCGTTGCCGGCGACGCTCGCTGACGCCGAGACTGACCCGGTCGGGGAGCATGCCGTGCACCGCCCGGCCCACGATCCGGTTGATCACCCGGTGCGCGACCCAACGGATCGCCAGCGCCAGCAGGAGGAGGCCGATCAGCACCAGAGGCTTGCCGATGAAGATGTCTGAGTAGCGGGCGAGCGTGTCGCTCCCCGTCTTGTCGAAGACGGTCTCGCAGATGTCCTCGCCGTCGGCACACGGGTTGACCGCCAGCGGAACGAGATCGAATGCGGGCATGGGGCCATGCATAACAGGTACGCCGGTCTCCTTCGAGTTCTACGGCGACGATAGGCTACGCCTCGTGACTGGGACCGTGACGAACCACCCCGCCCGGCGCCGTACCCGGCGTCCAGGAGCGCGCCGCCTCCTCACCGTCGCCGGTGGTGCTGCCGCGCTGCTGGCCCTCTCCACCGGCGTCGCCTCGGCCGACGTGGCCGAGGGCTGGCCCGACAACCCGCCGGTGACCACCGCTCACGTCCTGTGGCTGATGGTGGGCGTTCCCGTGGGACTCTTCCTAGTGATCGGGCTGCTCGCCCTCCTGCCCTCGCTCGTCCGCGGGGAGCGGCTGACCCCGGGTGCGCAGGGGGCCGAGGACCAGTGGCTCGGCGGACCCCGCAAGAGCCCCGACGAGCTCGCTGCTCCTGACACCGCCGAGTCGGATGCTGGAGGAGCCAGTGCCCGCTGGTGAGTATCTGAGCGCGGCCGACCGGTCCGCGCTCGACGTCGAGATGCGCAAGGCCGAGCAGGCCTCCCGGGCCGAGTTCTCGGTGTTCGTAGGCACCGCCCACGGCGATCCCCGTGACTTCGCCACCAGCCTGCACAACTCGATGGTCGCGCCGGCTCGCAGCATCTTGATCATGGTCGATCCAGCCGCGCACCACGTCGAGATCGTCACCGGCGGCTTCGTGCGTCGCACGCTCTCCGACGCGCAGGTCGAGCTCGCCGCCGCCACGATGGCGGCGTCCTTCGCCGAAGGCGACCTAGTCGGCGGTCTGCGCCACGGCATCCGCCAGCTCGGCGAGCACGCTCGGGCGCCGCGGACCCGGCACGCCGGCTGAGCACGTACGCGATCGTCTTCGAACGGGACCCTTCACGAACCGGCCCGTCACAAGCGCGCTCCGCTACGTGACGGATCCGCTACGTGACGGATCCGCTTCATAACGGAGCGCTGTCGTCGCCTAGTCGGCCACGAGCCGGCTCAGCAGTCCGACCAGTGCATCTCGCTCCACGTCGCTGAGGACGCCGAGCAGATCGTCCCCGGCCCGGCGACGGGCCGCGCCGATCCGACCGCGGACGCGCGCGCCCTCGGCAGTGAGCCGGATCAGTGTCGCGCGACGATCGGCCGGGTCGGCCTCGCGTCGCACCACCCCCCGCTGTTCGAGGGCATCGACCACCTCGGTGGCAGACCGCGGCGCGATCCGCAGGTGCTCGGCAAGTGACGAGAGTCGCAGCGGCTCGTGGCGCGCCACCACACCGAGCGCGCGGGCCTGGCTCGGAGTCACGTCGTCGTCGACCAGCCTCGCGGCGAACTCGTGCCTGAGCCGACGCGCCACCTGCATGAGCAGGTCGGTCGCATCCGGTGGCTCGGCTCGGTTCTCCTGATCGCCGTCGTGGGGCACGGGAACAGAGTAGCCACTACCGCTGTTCCCTCATGGTGAGGTAACCACAGTAAAGTGGACAGCGGCGCGGAGCAAGCGCCGGAGAGGGGGCCCCGTGGAGGACTCCATGCGTGGGCCGCGTTCGCGGCGGCCCGACCCTGCCGACCTGCGACAGCTGGCCGAGACCCCGGTGGACATGCGCCGAGTGGCGCGCCTGTTCGCGCCGTACCGCGGCCGGATCGCCGTCGTGGTCGCATTGATCGTGGCCAGCTCGGCGATCGGCCTGGCCCAGCCGTTCCTGGTCAAGCACGTGATCGACCACGCGCTGCCACGGCAGGACGTCGGGCTGCTGCTCGCCCTGGTGCTCGCGATGGTGGGCGTGGCCGTGGCCAGTGCGGTCATCGGCGTCGTCCAGACCTGGCTGTCGACCTTGATCGGCCAGCGCGTCATGCATCGGCTGCGCACCGACCTGTTCGCGCACCTGCAGCGTCAGTCGATCGCGTTCTTCACCCGCACCCGTGGGGGAGAGGTGCAGTCGAGGCTCACCAACGACATCAACGGCATGCAGAGCGTGGTGACCAGTACCGCGACCGCGGTCGCCTCCAACCTGACCGTCGTGGTCGGGACGGCGATCGCCATGGCCGCCCTGTCGTGGCGGCTCGCCCTCATCTCGCTGGTCGTCGTGCCGCCGGCGGTCTGGCTGATGCGCCAGGTGGCCCGGATGCGCCATGCGGTCACCGCACGCCGGCAGCGAGCGCTGGCCGACCTGCACGTGCAGGTCGAGGAGAGTCTCTCGGTCAGCGGCGCGCTGTTGACGCGCACCCTCGGCGCCGGCCCCGCCATGATCGACCGCTTCACGCGCCGCAGCACCGACCTGATCGACCTCGAGGTGCAGTCGCAGCTCGCCGGCCGGTGGCGGATGGCCACGATGAGCGTGCTCTTCGCCGCGATCCCGGCCGGCATCTATCTCGCCGCCGGCCTGCCCGCCACGGCCGGCGCGATGACGATCGGGACCCTGGTGGCCTTCACCGGACTCCAGGGCGCGCTGTTCCGACCGCTGATGGGTCTGCTCAACGTCGGCGTCTCGATCACAGCCTCGCGGGCCCTGTTCAGCCGGATCTTCGAGTACCTCGACCAACCGATCGAGGTGGTCGATCCGGCCACGGCCGTGCCGCTGGGCCAGCCCCGCGGCGAGATCGTCTTCGACGATGTCGGCTTCGCCTACGACGAGGTGCCCGTCCTCCACGGCGTCGACTTGCGGGTGCCCGCCGGATCGAGCCTCGCGCTCGTGGGGGCCACCGGAAGCGGCAAGAGCACGCTGGCCGGGCTGGTCGCTCGCCTGCACGACCCGACCTCGGGGCGGGTGACCCTCGACGGCGTCGACCTGCGCGACCTGGCGCTCGCCGACGTCGCCGCCACCGTCGGAGTGGTGACCCAGGAGACCTATCTGCTCCACGCCAGCATCGGTGAGAACCTGCGCCACGCTCGCCCCGACGCCACCGATGCCCAGATCGAGGAGGCCTGTCGCACAGCCCGCATCCACGACCTGATCGTGGCGCTGCCCGAGGGCTACGACACCGTGGTCGGCGCCCGCGGCCACCGCTTCTCCGGCGGCGAGAAGCAGCGGCTGGCCATCGCCCGGACCCTGCTGCGCGACCCTCGCGTCCTGGTGCTCGACGAGGCCACCAGCGCGTTGGACAACCAGACCGAGCGACTCGTCCAGGAGGCGATCGACGACGCCGCCCGCGGCCGCACCACGATCAGCATCGCCCACCGCCTCAGCACCGTGCGCGAGGCCGACCAGATCGCCGTGCTCGACGGCGGCCGGGTGGTCGAGCTCGGCAGCCACGAGGAGCTGCTGCTACTTGGTGGCCGGTACGCCGACCTGATCCGCGCCGGACTCGGCGCGGATCAGATCGCGGCGTGAGCTGAGCGCTTCGGCTCAGACCGAGTCGGCCTCCTGGGCAGCCAGTGCGCGGGCCACCTCGGCCCGCCCCTCGCGCACGTAGCGGACCGCGCCGGGGTTGGCGGTGGTGGTCTCCAAGAACGCGTCGACCCGCTCGAGCAGCTCGGGGGAGGCCAGCGGCTTGGGGAAGATGAACTCCAGGGCCACCGACCCGCGGTGGGCGCCGATGCGGTCCCAGGCTCCGTCGACGGACTCCAGGTACTTCTCCACGTAGGGAGCCAGGACCTCGTCCTGACCGGACCGCATGAACGAGTTGACGATGCTGCGTGCGGTCTCGTTCGGGGTCTTCGGGTCGTAGAGCGCAAGCTCCCACGCGGCGGCCTTCGCCTCCGCGGTCGGCATCGCCGCGCGTGCCGCGGCGGCGTGCTCCTGGCCGGAGATGGTCTGGTCGGCGGCCAGTGCCGCGTCGATCCGGGCGTCGTCGGCGCGGCCCCGTGCGGCGAGAGCGGTGAGCAGGCTCCACCGAGCGTCGTCGTCGACGACCAGTCCCTCGATCACCAGGGATCCGTCCAGGAGCGCCTCGAGGTCGGCGATCGCCTCCTCGCTGCGGGCGGCCGAGGCGTAGGAGCGGGCGAAGGTGAGCTGGGAGTCGCTGCCCGGCTCGGCCTGGTCGAGCAGCTTGCGCAGCCCGCGCTCCCAGCGGTGCTGGAGATCGGCGCGCTTGGCCGGCGCGGAGTAGGAGTTGACCGCCAGGGCCGCATAGGTCGGGATCCGGGTGACGCCCCAGGCATCGGTCTCGTTGCCGATGTTGCCCAGCACCAGGTCGACGTAGGCGGTCGCCGGGAGCTCGGCGTCGCGGGTCATGTCCCACGTGGCACCCCAGATGAGGGCGCGGGCCAGGGAGTCGTCGAGGTGCGAGAGGCCCTCGATCGCGGTGGCGAGCGAGCGCTCGTCGAGGCGGATCTTGGCGTAGGCCAGATCGCCGTCGTTGAGCAGGAGCAGGTCGGGCTGCCGCAGGCCGACGGCCTCCTTGATCTCGGTGGCCTCGCCCTCGACGTCGACCTCCAGATAGTCGCGACGGACCAGGCGGCGCTCGGAGTCGCCGGAGGTGCCGGGGACCCAGTCGTAGAGGCCGATGCCGAGCCGGTGACGCCGCAGCGTGGGGTGGTCGGGCGCCGCGCTCTGGCGGACCACGAGCCGGCTGTAGTTGCCGTCGTCGTCGAGCTCGAACTCCGGCGCCAGCGTGTTGACGCCGGCGGTCTGCAGCCACTCCTCGGCCCAGCTGCCGAGCTCGCGGCCCGAGGACCGCTCGAGCGCGCGGAGCAGATCGTCGAACTCGGTGTTGCCGAAGGCATGGTCCTGGAAGTACTGACGCAGTCCGTCGCGGAACGCATCGAGGCCGACCCACGCGACCAGCTGCTTGAGCACCGAGGCGCCCTTGGCGTAGGTGATCATGTCGAAGTTGACCTCGACGGCCTCGAGGTCGTGGTTGTCGGCGGCGATCGGGTGCGTGCTGGGGAGCTGGTCGGCGCGGTAGCCGGTCTGCTTGCGCGCGTTGGCGAAGCCGGTCCAGGCGTCGGTGAACTCGGTGGCCTCGGCCTCACACCAGTAGCAGGCCCACTCCGCGAACGACTCGTTGAGCCACAGGTCGTCCCACCACTTCATCGTGACCAGGTCGCCGAACCACATGTGAGCCATCTCGTGGGTGATCACCGAGCAGCGGAACTCGTAGAAGGAGCGCGGCTGTCGCGAGCGCGGCAGGTACTCGTCGCGCAGGGTCACGCAGCCGGCGTTCTCCATCGCCCCCATGTTGTATTCGGGGACGTAGAGCTGGTCGTACTTCTCGAACGGATAGGGGTAGCCGAACTCGCGCTCGAAGAACTCGAAGCTCTGCTTGGTGAGCTTGACCAGCTCGTCGCGGTCGAGGAACTCCACGAGCGACTGGCGGCAGTAGTGGCCCAGGGGGATCTCCCCGTGCTCGCCCTGGTAGGTGTCGAACACCGCGTGGTACTCGCCGGCGACCACCGCGGTGATGTAGGTCGACATCGGCTTGGTGGCGGGGAAGTCCCACCGCGCGACGCCGTCGCCGAGCGGCGTCGGCTCCGGCGTCGGGGCGTTGGAGACGACCTTCCAGTGATCGGGCGCGGTGACGTGGAAGGTGAAGGTGCTCTTGAGGTCGGGCTGCTCGAAGGTGGTGAACACGCGGCGCGCGTCGGGCACCTCGAACTGGGAGTAGAGGTAGACCCGTCCGTCGGCGGGGTCGAAGAAGCGGTGCAGGCCCTCGCCGGTGTTGGAGTAGGTGCAGTCGGCGCGGACGACGAGCAGGTTCTCCGCCTGGAGGTCCGGGAGCGGGATCCGGCTGTCGGCGTAGGTCGCGGGGTCGAGCTCGCGGCCGTTCAACGTGATCTCGTGGACGGTCGCGCCGACCAGGTCGGCGAAGGTCGAGGCGCCCGGATCGCTGTAGGTGAAGGCGATCTCGGTGGTCGAGCCGAAGGTCGGGATGTCGGGGTCGGGGGCGGTCGTCAGGTCCAGGTCGATGGAGTACGACGTCACATCCAGGAGAGCGGCACGGGTCGCGGCCTCGTCCCTGGTCAGGTTGGTTCCAGGCATGCGCGTCATCCTCGCACTCCGCCTGCCCTCGGGCCGACTCCACGGGGGCCTCCGGCGCAGCTCCGCAAAGAAACGACACGCCTGTCATTCAAGATGCTTGCAAATGTGACTCCTGTGAATTATGGGGTTTTTGTTGCGAAACGCACCTGATGTGCTTGACAGTGTTCCCCGTGTCTTCCCATCCGCGCTCGACTCGCCCTGCCCTGCTTGCCGCTCTGACCGCAGTCCTGGTGGCCTCACTCGCCCTCGTGGTGCCGCTCTCGGCACCATCGCCGGCCACGGCCACCTCGAAGTACCTGTGCACCGGCTACACCGGATGCGCCAACGCCGGGTACAGCGACGACGGCTACGGCAAGGCCAGCGGCAAGATGTACTGGCGGATGTACTCCGGCCACAACTGCACCAACTACGTCGCCTACCGGATGATCCGCGCCGGCATGTCGACCGAGCGGCCGTGGAGTGGCTCGGGCATGGCCTACAACTGGGGCTTCGCGCGCTCGGACATCACCGACACCACCCCGGCCGTCGGCGCGGTCGCCTGGTGGAACCGCGGCGTCGCCGGAGCCGGCTCGAGCGGTCACGTCGCGTACGTCGAGAAGGTCGTCTCGCCGACGGAGATCGTGATCTCCGAGGACTCGTGGAGCGGCGACTTCCACTGGCGCACGATCTACAAGGACGGCCCCGGCTGGCCGACCGGCTTCATCCACTTCATCGACCAGAAGAAGGTCTCGGTCGCCACCGCGCCGACCATCGTCGGGACGCCGCGAGTCGGCGTCGCGCTGCGCGGCACCTGGGCCTCCTTCACGCCGAAGGCCACCCACTCGCTGCAGTGGCTCCGCAATGGCACCCCGATTCCCGGTGCGACCACCAACAGCTACGTCCCGACCACCGCCGACGCCGGCGCCACCTTGACCTTCCGCGACACCGGCAGCCGGTCGGGGTACACCAGCGCGGTGGCCACCTCCGCGCCGTCGGCCCCGGTACAGGCCGGAGCCTTCGTGCGCACCAGGGCCGCCACGATCACCGGCGACCCGACGCTGGGCGGCACCCTGAGCGTCGTCTCGGGCGCCTGGTCGCCCGCGCCGGCCTCGGTCAACGTGCGGTGGTCCGCCGACGACGTCTACCTCTCCGGTCGCAACGGACCCACCCTGACGATGACCCGCGACCTGCTCGGCAAGACGATCAAGGCGGTCGAGGTCGCCCGCGGCTCCGGCCTGGCCACGGCCTACGGCACCGCGACGAACCGGGTCGGCCCGGTCGTGAAGGGCTCGATCGCCCTGTCGCGCCCGTTCGCTTCCGCCGGGACGCCGCGCAATGGCAGCGTGCTGAGCCTCTCCGGTGCCGCGTGGACGCCGCGTGATGCCACCGCGACCTACCAGTGGCTCCGCGACGGCGTCGTCGTGCCCGGTGCGGTGGCCGCGACCTATCCGCTCGGTGCCGCCGACGTCGGCCACACCATCGAGGCGCGCGCCACGGTCGCGAAGCCGGACTTCCGTCCGGCGACCCAGGCGGCGAGCTTCGGCCGGGTGACGACGCCCTCGACCCTCTCGGTCCGTGCGGCCGGCCGCAAGCGCGCCACGTTGGTCACCGTCCGGGTCAACGCCGAGGGCGCGGTGGCGACCGGGACCATCACGGTGACCGTGCGCAAGCGCCAGACGACGGTCGCTCTGGTCGACGGCGTCGCCACGGTCCGGATCGACAAGCTCCCGGCCGGGCAGCGCTGGGTCAAGGCCAACTACGCCGGCGACGGCGTCGTCGAGCGTTCGGTGGCAGGGTCGTGGACCACGGTCAAGCCGTGACGCGGGCGCCTGCGCGGCGGTCGAGGATGGTTGAATCCCGAAGGTGAGCACTCCCACCAACGCCGACTTCTGGTTCGACCCGCTGTGCCCGTTCGCCTGGATCACCTCGCGCTGGATGCTCGAGGTCGAGCAGGTCCGCGACGTCGAGGTCACCTGGCACATCATGAGCCTGGCCTACCTGAACCAGGACCGGGACATCTCCGACGACTACCGCGAGATGCTGGCCCCCGCGTGGGGTCCGGTCCGGGTGCTGATGGCCGCCGAGCAGCGCCACGGACGCGAGGTGCTGCTCCCGCTCTACACGGCGATGGGCAACCGGATCCACCTCGAGGGCCGCACGCTGCACGAGCAGCAGGACGGCGGGCGCGCCCTCGTCGCCGAGGCGCTGGCCGAGGCCGGGCTCGAGGCAGACCTGATCGAGGCGATCGACGACTCCTCCCTCGACGCCGCGATCGCGGCGAGCCACCACGAGGGCATGGACCAGGTCGGCGACGACGTCGGCACGCCCACCATCGCGATCGAGGGAGCGGCGTTCTTCGGGCCGGTGCTCTCCAAGATCCCGCGCGGCGAGCAGGCCGGGCAGCTGTGGGACGGCTGCGTCGCCGTGGCCAAGGTGCCGTACTTCTACGAGCTGAAGCGCTCTCGTACGGGCGAGCTCGACTTCAGCTGAGCCGATCCGGTCGACCGGGTCTTGCGATCCGGTCGACCCTGCCGCACTCACTGAGCGGCGTAGAAGTCCTTCACGAAGGTCTCGGCCAGGGCCCGGCTGGGCATGCCGGTCATGCTGATCACGCGGTCCTGGAGGCCGATGGCGCACTCGAACTGGACGCTGGCCACTCCCTGGTTCTTGGTGCAGGCCGAGTTCTCGATCGGGGAGAACGGGTCGCCGTAGACACCGGTGATGGACTCCAAGGGGCCGGGGCTGGAGATGACGGTGACGAAGAGGATTCCGTCCGGGCTGAGGTAGGTGCCGCCGTCCGGCGTCGATCCCGCCTTCTGCCAGGTGAAGCCGCCCAGCTCCGCCGGGAATCCGGTGAACGGCTTGAGGTCGGCGGTATCGGGCTGATCGGCCCCCGGGTCCTCGGACGGCGGATCGGACGGGACCGGCGGCTCCTCGGAGCCGGACTCGGCAGGCGGCTCGCTCGATGTCGACTCGCTGGCCGACTCGCTGGTCGACTCGCTGGTCGTGGTGTCGTCGCCGCCCCCCTCACTGCCCCCCTCACTGCTGCCGTCGTCGCCGCATCCGGTCAGGGCCATGATCGAGGCGACGGCGAGGGTCGCGGTCGCGCGGCGGAGGGTGCGTGTGGACATCGTCGGTCTCCTCGAGCAGGCGTCGTGGTGTCGGTGCCACCGTCGCACAGCGCCGTGCGCCGGGGGCTCGCCGCGACCCTTCCCACATGCTCCGGACTCATGCGCGGAGCCCCGGACTCACTGGGCGTCGTAGAACGCCTCGACGAACCTCGTCGCGTCGTCGCGATCGGGGAGGCCGGTGAAGATGATGGTGCGATCCCGGAAGGCGATCGCGCACTCGAACTGTGGTGCCAGGGCGCCGATCCGCTCGGTGCAGGCGGAGTTCTCGATCGGCGAGAACGGGTCCTCGTAGCCCTCGGCCGCGTCGGCGAGCGAGCCCGGGAAGGTCAGCGCCAGGACCGATCCGAGGCCGTCCGTCGCCTGGTAGGTGCCGCCGTCGGGTGTCGCGGCCTGTTCCTGCCATCGCAGCGTGCCGACCTCGGTGGGGAACTCGGTGAACGGCTTGAGGGAGGAGGTGTCGACGTCGGCCTCGCCGGACTCGTCGCCACCGCAGCCGCTCAGCGCCACGACCGTGGCGAGGAGCAGGCTCGGAACGAGACTCCGGACGAACTCGTGGGCGCGGCGAGCTGGGTGCATGCGAGTCACCTTCTGGTCACGTGCGAGCGGGCTGCTCGGGCATCGCGGGTGTGACGGCGGGCGGTCCGGGACGGTTCCGGTCGGGTTGATCCTGTGACGCATGTGACGCATGATCAAGATGATGTTCTTCCCCCGTCACCTTCGTCGCCATGTCCTGCCCGCGCCGGTCGTCCTCGCACTGGCGGCCCTCGCGATCCCACTGGTCGAGCCCGCCGCGGCCGGCGCCACACCGCCCGGATCCGGCGATCCGACGGCGCCCCCCACCGCGCACCGGCTGGTCCCAGGTCAGGACGGATTGCAGGCCGTCGACGTCCCGCTCGACGGTTCCCGAGGAGGCGATCCCGCGGCACCGCGTCTGGTGAAGACCGCGACGCCGTTCACGATGATCGGGCTCACCTGGGCCCGTGACCGCGCCACCCGCGAGTTCCGCATCCAGACCCGCGCCGAGGGCCGCTGGTCGGCCTGGCAGGAGATCGAACCGCTCGCAGACGGCCCCAGCACAGGCGAGGGGTCGGCGGTGGACGGTACCGACCTGACATGGGTCGGAGCCGCCGACGCCGTGCGGATCAAGGTCGCCGGCGCGCGCCCCGACGACCTCACCGCTGTCCTGCTCGCCGACGACCCGACGACGGCGGCCCCGGCCGAGCGGGTGGTGCGACCTGCCGCCCGACGTGGCCACAAGCCGCCGATGCGCGGACGCGCCCAGTGGGGCGCGGATCCCGACCTCCGGACGGGGACGGCGACGTACAACCCGACGATCCAACAGGTGCACGTGCACCACACGGTGAACAGCAACAGCTATACCCGCGACGACGTCCCGGGGCTCCTGCGCGGCATCTACCGCTACCACACCACGAGCCTGGGCTGGTCCGACATCGGCTACAACTTCCTCATCGACCGCTTCGGCCGCACCTGGGTCGGTCGCGCGGGTGGCCCGGGCAAGGCGGTGCGCGGCGCGCACACCCTCGGGTTCAACCACACCTCGACCGGGGTCGCGGTGATCGGCACCTTCGAGGACCGTCGGCCGCGACGCAAGGTCATCGCCGCGATCGTCCGGCTGTCGGCCTGGAAGCTGCACCGCTACGGCCGCAAGCCGCAGGGCCGCGTCAGCGTGACCTCCGAGGGCTCGGACCGCTACCCCGCCGGCACGCGCCCGCGGCTGCCCACCATCGACGGGCACCGGGACACCAACGACACCGCCTGTCCCGGTACCGAGCTCTACGCCGAGCTGCCGCTCATCCGACGCCGGACGGCGGCCCGCATCGCGCGCTGGTGAGCGCCGTACCCTGAGCCGGGTGACGACCACCCTGACCACCGTGCGCCGGTATCCGGTGAAGTCTCTGCGCGGTGAGGATCTCGAGTCCGCGATGGTCGAGCCGTGCGGACTCAGCGGAGACCGACGTTGGATGGTCGTCGACGCCGCGGGCACCGCGATCACCGCGCGTGAGATCAACCGGATGCTGCTGATCACCCCGGAGCTCACCGAGACGGGCCTGCGCGTCGTCGCTCCCTTCGCGACCGGCCTCGAACCACTCGAGGTGTCGACCCCCGACCCGGGCCTGCGGATCCCGGTCACGCTGTGGTCCTCGCAGCTCACCGCGGCAGTCGCCGGGGCCGAAGCCGACGAGTGGTTCAGCCGGGTGCTCGGAGTCGAGGCGCGACTGGTCCATCTCGACGACCCCACGCGGCGCCCGACCAGTCCCGACTTCGGCGATGACGGCGACGTCGTCTCGTTCGCCGACGGCTACCCGCTCCTGCTCACCTCCGAGGACTCCCTGGCCGCCCTCAACGAGAGCGTGCTCGATGCCGCGTCGGAGGAGCGGGAGCCGCTGCCGATGCTGCGGTTCCGGCCGAACGTCGTGGTCGCCGGCGCCGAGGCGTGGGCCGAGGAGGACTGGCGTCGCGTGCGGATCGGCGAGGCAACGTTCCGCGCGGTCAAGGGGTGTGCGCGCTGCGTGATGACCACGATCGACCCCGACACCGCCGCACGGGAGAAGGAGCCGATCGCGACCCTGGCACGCGTACGCCGCTTCGATCGCCAGACCTGGTTCGGCACCAACCTGGTGCCGGACACCCCGGGCGTGACGATCCGGGTGGGCGACGACGTCGAGGTACTCGAGGCGGCTGAGCCGGGCGGTGGTCCGATCCGGACTCCCACGAGAAACCCGGTGGCGGGCGCTCACTAATCTTGGGCTCATGACCCACGTGCTCTCCGCCGTCGCCTGGCCCTACGCCAACGGCCCGCGCCACATCGGCCACGTCGCCGGCTTCGGCGTGCCCTCCGACGTGTTCAGCCGGTACTCGCGGATGGCCGGCGACGACGTCCTCATGGTGTCGGGGTCCGACGAGCACGGGACGCCGATCCTGATCGCCGCCGACGAGGCCGGCGTCACGCCGCAGGAGCTCGCCGACAAGAACCACCGGATCATCGCCGAGGACCTGGTCTCCCTCGGCTGCACCTACGACCTCTACACCCGCACCACGACGCGCAACCACCATGCCGTCGTCCAGGAGCTGTTCCTCGGCGTCTACGAGAACGGCTACTTCGTCGAGCAGACCACCAAGGGTGCGATCTCGCCCTCGACGGGGCGCACCCTGCCCGACCGCTACATCGAGGGCACCTGCCCGATCTGCGGAGCGCCCGGGGCGCGTGGCGACCAGTGCGACAACTGCGGCAACCAGCTCGATCCTGCGGACCTGATCGACCCGGTGTCGAAGATCAACGGCGAGACCCCCGAGTTCATCGAGACCCAGCACTTCTTCCTCGACCTGCCGGCGCTGGCGCAGGCGCTGGGGGAGTGGCTCGACGGTCGCGAGGCGACCGGGCTGTGGCGCCCCAACGTCATCCGGTTCAGCCAGAACATCCTCAAGGAGATCCGGCCGCGCGCGATGACGCGCGACATCGACTGGGGCATCGCCGTCCCGCTCGACGGCTGGCGGGAGAACCCCACCAAGAAGCTCTACGTGTGGTTCGACGCCGTCATCGGCTACCTGTCGGCCTCCATCGAGTGGGCCCGCCGCAGCGGCGATCCCGACGCATGGCGCGCGTGGTGGAACGACCCCGAAGCGCTCTCGTACTACTTCATGGGCAAGGACAACATCACCTTCCACAGCCAGATCTGGCCGGCCGAGCTGCTGGCCTACTCCGGCAAGGGCGACAAGGGCGGATCGCCCCGCGAGTACGGCGAGCTGAACCTGCCCACCGAGGTGGTCAGCTCGGAGTTCCTCACGATGGAGGGTCGCAAGTTCTCCTCCTCGAAGAAGGTCGTCATCTACGTGCGCGACCTGCTGAGCCGCTATCAGCCCGACGCCTTCCGGTACTTCGTCGCGGCCGCTGGTCCGGAGAACCAGGACTCCGACTTCACCTGGGCGGAGTTCGTCAGGCGCACCAACGACGAGCTGGTCGCCGGCTGGGGGAACCTGGTCAACCGCACCGCCAACCTGATCGCCAAGAACTTCGGCGAGATCCCGCCGGCCGGCGTGCTCACTGAGGAGGACGAGGCCGTCCTCGCCATCGCCGAGCAGGCGTTCGGCGTCGTGGGTGACCTGATCTCCCGGCACCGGCAGAAGCAGGCGATCGGCGAGGCCATGCGCGCGGTCGCCGAGGTCAACAAGTACGTCTCCGACACCGAGCCGTGGAAGCTCAAGGGTGACGACGAGCGGGAGCGCCTCGGCACGATCCTGCACGTCGTGGCCCAGTGCGTCGCCGACCTCAACCTGGTGCTCGCGCCGTTCCTGCCGTTCTCGGCGAACGCGGTCGACCGGGCCTTCGGCGGCGCCGGCGACGTCGCCCCCATGCCGCGCATCGAGGAGGTCGACGACCTCGACGGCGGCCCGTCGTATCCGGTGATCACCGGCGACTACACCGACGTCCCGGCGTGGAGGCGGCGTCCGATCGAGGTCGGCACGCCGGTGGAGAAGCCCACCCCGATCTTCACCAAGCTCGACCCCTCGATCGTGGACGAGGAGCTGGCCCGGCTGGCCGGAGGTTGAGCGAGCGAGCGTCAGCGAGCGCTGACGAAACCCCGGCGACCGTGCCTGCCAGGGTTCGCGAGGTCGGTTGTGAGGTTTCGTCGGCGCCGGTCGGGCTCGTTCCTCGCCCTCCCGGCTTGCTCAACCTCCGGCTCCAGCTCACCGCGCGCTGGGGGGTGAGCGAGCGAGCGTCAGCGAGCGCTGAGGAAACCCCGGCAACCGTGCCTGCCAGGGTTCGCGAGGTCGGTTGTGAGGTTTCGTCGGCGCCGGTCGGGCTCGTTCCTCGCCCTCCCGGCTTGCTCAACCTCCGGCTCCAGCTCACCGCGCGCTGGGGGGTGAGCGAGCGAGCGTCAGCGAGCGCTGAGGAAACCCCGGCGACCGTGCCTGCCAGGGTTCCCGAGGAGGCCCGCGAGGTTTCGTCGGCGCCGGTCGGGCTCGTTCCTCGCCCTCCCGGCTTGCTCAACCTCCGACGCGCGCCCTCCGGCCGGAGGTTGAGCAAGCGAGCGTCAGCGAGCGCCGACGAAACCCCGGCAACCGTGCCAGCCAGGGTTCCCGAGGAGGCCCGCGAGGTTTCGTCGGCGCTGGGTTCGGTCCTCAGATGAAGATCGCGCTGCACTTCCATCCGGACTGGCCGTTCGGCGACGGCACGGTGCTCGAGGCGATCGCTCGTGACGGCGTCTACCGCTCGCAGTTCGAGACCGGCACCTCGAACGGCGGGCTCACCGCGGTCCCGGGCGGCGACCGCTGGCGTTGGGAGAGCCGGCTCTTCGACGGGCGCTACGACGACCTGCCCGCCACCGAGCGGCCGAAGTACGGCGCCTTGCATCGAGCCGACCCGTACGGCCCCGCGACCCGCTTCGGCTCGGCCCACCTGCGGCTGCGGCCTGAGGTGACCGGGCGCGCGACGTTCTGCTTCCCGGACTCGGTCTTCGAGCCGACCGCGATCGGTGGTCCCGATCTCATCCCGGAGCTGATCGCCCTGGCCGACGCCAGTGATCACGATCTCCTCGACCACTACGTCGAAGCCCACGTGCATGGCGAGGTCGTCGTGGTCGACGACGTCGAGGCAGTGGTACTCGACCCCTGCTTCGAGGGTGGACCGATCGAGGACGCCGCCCGGCGGCTCGGCTGCGCCGTCGAGTGGCACCCCGGATTCCGGGTCGAGGCCGCGAACCTCGATCCCGACTACCGGGGCCCGGAGTTCGTCGAGCTCGCTCGCTCGCTCGGCCGGGTGCTGGTGCCCGCAACGCTCGGCGACGCCGCGCGCACCGGCGACCACGACCCGCAGTCCCTCAAACGGGTCTGGCACCTGCTCGCCAGGTTCGGGCGTCGCGGATAGCTACAGAATGGATCCGAGATCGTCGAGCACGTCGGTCGAGATCGAGGGCCAGAAGAGCAGCGGTGCCGCGATCACGATCAGCAGGAAGACGAGTGCGGCCAGGTAGGGGCGCCCGCGGACGACATGGATCACGCCCGCTGCCACAGCCGCCGGGATCACGAACGTGACCGCCGACGGAAGCAGAAGCACGCACCACACGCCGATCGCGCCGTAGATCAGCACACCCCACAATCGTGTCCCCGCCGATTGGAGACGCCTCGACCGGAGTGACTGCTGCCGACTGCTGACGTCGGCCATCGGCAGATGGCAGGACCGGCAGGCAGCCCAACTCGTGGAAACGTCCGAACGACAGTTTGGGCACGTCAATGCCTGGAGCACGACAGCCTCCCGGTCTCGGTGCGTAGGTCGATGCTACGAATCCTCGGCGCCCGCGTCTGGCGAATCGGCGACTTGTGTGGTTCTGCATTGATGACTCCGTCCTCGTGCGACTGGGCGTAGTCCTGCGGCTGGTGGGCGCCGGGGTTTCGTCGGCGCTCGCTTGCTCAACCTCCGGCGAGATGGGTCGCTTTGCGACGTCGTCGGTATCGGCCGGGTGCTTCGGGATATCCGGTCGACGGCATCGGCGCGATGGCCCAGACTCGCGAGGTGACGATTCACGAGATCACCGCATCCGGTCATGAGGCGGTGCTCCTGGCCTCGAGCCTCCTGCAGCGCGCCCGGCTCGCCGATCCCAGGGCCGGCATCTGGGAGGCGGCCGACGTGCAGTGGTGGTCGCGGCGCCTCGAGGAACCGGTCGAGCAGCACTTCTGGCTCGACGGCGACGGTCCGGTCGCCGCGGTCTACCTCAGCTACTGGAAGGGCGCCTGGCAGTGCGACCCGCTCCTGGTGCCCGGACGCTGCGAGCCGATCCTCGACGTCGTGTGGGAGCGCGTCCTGAGCGAGGCCGCGCGCCGTGCGCCGGCCACCGTCGAGGTGCCGGTCCCGGGCCACGACCCGCAGCTGCGCGCGCTGGCAGAAGCCTCCGGGCTGGTGCCGGGTGACTCGTCGTGCAGCTCCTGGCTCGACCTGCGCGAACGCACCGCCGCCTCGGCCGAGCTGCCCGACGGGTTCCAGCTCGTCGACCGCACCCAGCGCCGGGACCGGCCGCACCCGATGCTCCCGCGCAACGGCGACCACGTCGAGGAGCGGCTGCGGGCCACGCCGCTCTACGACCCGGCGCTGGACCTGTCCATCGAGACCGCCGACGGCCGGCCGGCTGGTTACACGCTGTGCTGGTTCGACCCCGTCACGCGGGTCGGCCTGATCGAGCCCGTGCGCGTCGAGGAGGAGTTCTGGCGGCGCGGGCTCGCCCGCGCGATGCTCACCGCCGGGCTCGACCGGTTCACCGTGCTCGGGGCCGAGCGGGCCAAGATCGGCTGGGAGTCCGACGCCGCGGGCACCCTCTATCAGAGCCTCGGCTTCCAGAAGACCTCCACGGACGTCTGGTACCGGGTCCCGTAGCGTCACCGTCATGGCCCTCTCCCCGGACGCCCGCCGAGCGATCGAGTACGCCGCCGGCGCGGAACCGGTGTTCGCCGAGGGCTACGACATCGCGGCGGCCCGGCATGCGGCGCGCGAGGCGGCGGCGCAGCAGCCCCGGATCGAGGTGGCGCGCGTCGTCGACGTCGACGCCGGCGGCGTGCCCGCCCGCCTCTACGTGCCCGAGGCGGCAGCACCCGGAGTGGTGGTGCACGCCCACGGCGGCGGCTTCGTGTTCAACGACGTCGAGGTGCACGACGCGAGCTGCCGCCGACTGGCGCAGCGGGTCGGCCGCCCGGTGCTCAGCGTCGACTACCGCCTCGCCCCCGAACACCCCTTCCCGGCCGCCGTCGAGGACCTCGACGCCGTGCTCGCCTGGCTCGACGCGCAGCCCGACCTCCCAGGCCCCGTCTACGGCCATGGCGACAGTGCCGGCGCCAACCTGGTCCTGGTGGCTGCGCTGCGCAACCCGGGCAGGTTCGCCGCGCTCGCGCTGATCTACCCGTTCCTCGACCCGACGGCGTCCACCGAGTCCGCGCGCCGCGAGACCGCGGGTTTCGATCCCCGCGAGGCCCGCTGGTACTGGGACCAGTACACCGGGGGAGACGCCACCAGGTTCGCCGAGCCCGATCTCGCGCCGCTGCTCTCCGACCGACTGGGCACCCTGCCGCCGACGTTCGTGATGACCGCCGAGCACGACCCGCTGCGAGACGAGGGCGAGCTGCTGGTCACCCGCCTCGCCGACGCCGGCGTCGAGGTGCTCGGCGTGCGCTACCTCGGCCAGATCCACGGCTTCTGGCGGCATCCGGACGTGTTCTCCGCGGCGGCCCCGCTGCTGCGTCAGGCCGCGGACTTCCTGCGTGACCACTGATCCGCGGCGGCGAGGGTGGGTGGGAGACTGCCGCCATGCGCGTCCACCTCGGCAGCGATCACGCCGGCCTCGAGCTCAAGGCCCACCTCGTCGACTGGCTCACCGAGCACGGCTATGAGCCGGTAGACCACGGACCCTTCGTCTACGACGCCCTCGACGACTATCCGGTGTTCTGCCTGCGGGCCGCCGCCGCCGTCGTCCAGGAGCAGGCCGAGGGACTCGACAGCCTCGGGGTGGTGATCGGCGGCTCGGGCAACGGCGAGCAGATCGCCGCCAACAAGGTGGCCGGCTGCCGCGCCGCGCTGGCCTGGTCCGACCAGACCGCCGCCCTGGCGCGCGAGCACAACGACGCCAACGTCGTCTCGGTCGGCGGCCGCATGCACACCCTCGACGACATGACCCGCTTCGTGAAGGTGTTCCTCGAGACGCCGTTCTCCGGCGAGGAGCGCCACGTGCGCCGGATCGCGATGCTCGCCGACTACGAGGCCACCGGAGAGCTTCCCCCGCTGCCGGAGTCCGCCCTCGCGCAGGACCCCGATGCCTGAGGGGCACACCCTCCACCGGCTCGCCGGCCAGATCGAGCGCGCCTTCGGAGGTCGGAGGGTGCGGGTCTCCAGCCCACAGGGACGCTTCTCCGAGGCTGCCGCCCTCCTCGACGGCGCGCGGATCGAGGGCGCCGAGGCCTGGGGCAAGCACCTCTTCGTGGAGTTCGCGGGCGAGCGTTTCGTGCACATCCACCTCGGCCTCATCGGCGCTCTCGACCTCCACGACGGGCTCGACTCCGACGCCGCCGTCCCACCGCCGGTCGGTCAGGTCCGACTGCGGCTCGTCACCGTCGACGACGCCGCCACCGGCCAGGACGACGTCGCGTACGCCGACCTGCGCGGCGCCATCATCTGTGCCCTCGTCACCCCGGAGCAGCGCGAAGCCACCCTCGCCAAGTCCGGGCCCGACCCCCTGCGCGCGGACGCCGACCCCGACCGCGCCTGGGACCGGATCCGCCGCAGCAACCGACCCATCGGGGCGCTCCTCATGGACCAGTCGGTGCTCGCCGGCGTCGGGAACGTCTACCGGGCCGAGGTGCTCTTCCGGCATCGGATGCACCCCATGCGCCCCGGCAAGACCCTGCGCCGAGGGCAGTGGCAGGCGATCTGGGACGACCTGGTCGAGCTGATGGCCGAAGGCGTCGAGAGCGGCCGGATCGACACCGTCCGGCCCGAGCACACGCCGGAGGCGATGGGACGCCAACCGCGCCGCGACGACCACGGCGGCGAGGTCTACGTCTACCGGCGCACCGGCCAGCCCTGCCTGGTGTGCGAACGCCCGGTACGCACCGCGGCGCTCGAGGGCCGCAACCTGTTCTGGTGTGCCCGGTGCCAGCCCACGTTCCGCTCCCGCGCCGTAGGCTGACTCGGCCCCAGCCAGCTCATCCCCGGAACGAGGACCGACGTGCCCAGCCTGAGCCCGCCGCGCTCCTCGGCGCCTGGACCGGGCTCCGCCTGGCGCCGGCTGCGGCGTCGGACAGCGGCGGTCGAGGTGCGGTTCGCACTGGCGATGTGCCTGTTCTCCATCACCATCACCGTCTTGGTGGTGCTCTTCCCCGACCACACGCCGTTCAGCAGCCTCATGGTGCCGGTGGTGCTCGCCAGCATCCTGCTCGGGCCTCGCACCCTGCCGTGGTTCGTCGGCTTCGACCTGCTCCTCCTCGCCGTCTGCGTGGCGAATCAGGAGCCGATCACCGGGCGCATCCTCGGCGCCGCCGCCGTCCAGGTCTCGGTGGCCGGGATCGTGCTGCTGGCCAGCATCCGCAGGGGACGTCTGGGGGTGGGCGGCCTGCGCGGCGAGACGATGTTCGTCGACCTGCGCGACCGCATCCTCGACCAGGGGCGGCTCCCCGACGCACCCGCCGGGTGGATCGTGGAGTCGGCACTGCAGTCGGCAGGCGGGACCGCCTTCTCCGGGGACTTCGTGGTCGCCACGCGCTCGGAGGGACCCGGGTCGCTGCTGCAACTGGTCGTGGTCGACGTCTCCGGAAAGGGTGAGGACGCCGGCACCCGCGCCCTGCTGCTCTCGGGAGCGTTCGGCGGCCTCCTCGGCGCCCTCTCACCCGAGGAGTTCCTACCCGCCGCGAACGCCTACCTGCTGCGCCAGGAGTGGGAGGAGGGCTTCGCCACCGCGATCCACCTGTGCCTCGACCTGGACACCGGCGTCTTCGAGGTGCGCACCGCCGGTCACCCGCCGGCCGCGCACAGGCACAGCGGCACCGGGCGCTGGGAGGTGCTGCGCACCGACGGACCCGTGCTCGGCCTGGTCGACGGCGCCGAGTTCGAGGTGCGGCACGGACGCCTCGACGTCGGCGACGCCGTCCTGCTCTACACCGACGGCATCATCGAGGACCCCCACCGCGACATCGACCTGGGCATCGACCGGATGCTGGGGGAGGCCGAGTCACTGCGGCGCGGATCGTTCGCCGGGGCCGCACTCCGGCTGACGACGGCGCTCGGGTCGCGCGAGGACGACCGCGCGATGGTCGTGGTGTGCCGCACCTGAGGATCGGGCCCGAGGATCGGGCCGGACCCTCAGCCGATCCCGTTTGGGTGCCGCGACCGTCGCTATGGCACGATTCAGTGGTCCTGGGAGCGATCCTGGGCCGCGCGGATGTAGCTCAATGGTAGAGCCTCAGTCTTCCAAACTGATTACGCGGGTTCGATTCCCGTCATCCGCTCCAAGAAGTCCGCCGGGGTCCGCCGAGGCCGTCGGCGACCTCTTGGCGGGGCGTAGCGTAGTGGCTAGCGCGCCTGCTTTGGGAGCAGGAGACCGCAGGTTCGAGTCCTGTCGCCCCGACTCACCTCAGCCTGACACCCACCGATAGGAGATCACCTGTGAAGAGCGCCGTCGAGAACTTGAGCCCCACGAGGATCAAGCTCACCGTCGAGGTGCCCTTCGAGGAGCTCAAGCCGAACCTCGACAAGGCCTACCAGCAGATCGCCAAGCAGATCAACATCCCCGGCTTCCGGCGCGGCAAGGTGCCGCCGGCCGTCATCGACCGGCAGGTCGGGCGCGAGGTCGTCGTCGCCGAGGCGATGAACGACATCCTCAACAACAGCTACGCCGCCGCGATGCAGGAGAACGAGCTCCAGCCGCTCTCGCAGCCCGAGCTCGAGGTCACCCAGGAGATCGAGGGCGAGGGCCCGCTCGGCTTCAGCGTCGAGGTCGACGTCAAGCCCACCTTCGAGGTGCCCGACTACGACGGCCTCACCGCCACCGTCGACGACATCGAGGTCACCGACGCCGACGTCGACGAGCAGGTCGAGGCGCTGCGCGAGCGCTTCGGCACCCTCACCGACGTCGAGCGGCCCGCCGAGGACGGCGACTTCGTCGTCCTCGACCTCAAGGCCACCCAGGACGGCGAGGTCGTCGAGGGCGCCGAGGTCACCGGCATGTCCTACCGCGTCGGCCGCGGCGGCATGATCGACGGCCTCGACGAGGCCCTGGTCGGCATGTCGGCCGGCGAGGAGAAGATCTTCGAGAGCGAGCTCGTCGGCGGCGACCTCATGGGCCAGTCGGTCCAGGTGGCCGTCGCGGTCACCCAGGTGCAGGAGCAGGAGCTCCCCGAGTACGACGACGAGTTCGCCCAGCTCGCCTCCGAGTTCGACACCATCGACGAGCTCACCGGCGACGTCCGCGAGCGGCTCGGCCGCGGCAAGCGGCTCGAGCAGGCCGCCGCGGCCCGCGACGCCGTCCTCGAGGCGCTGCTGGACAAGGTCGAGATCCCGCTTCCCGAGAGCCTGGTCGCCGACGAGCTCGACGCGCGCCGTCAGAGCATCGAGCAGCAGCTGGCCTACTCGGGCCTGACGATGGAGAAGTACCTCGAGGACGAGGGGCAGACCATCGAGGAGTTCGAGGCCGACCTCGACCGCCGGGTCCGCGACGCCGTCGCCGCCCAGTTCCTGCTCGACGAGATCGCCAAGACCGAGCAGTTCGGGATCGACCAGAACGAGCTCTCCCAGCACCTGGTGCGCCGCGCCCAGCAGTCCGGCCAGGACCCGCAGGAGTTCGCGAACCACATGTTCGAGCACAACCACATCCCTGACCTGGTCCAGGAGATCCTGCGCGGCAAGGCCCTGCAGAAGATCGTCGAAGCCGCCGAGGTCACCGATGAGTCCGGCAACCCCGTCGAGCTGAAGAACCTGCTTCCCGACGGCACCATCGGCGAGCCCGCCCCCGAGGCCGAGTCCGGCGACGCCGACGACGCCGACGACGTGGTGGTCGAGGAGACCGACAGCACCGAGAAGGACGCCTGAGCACGTAGCGTGCCGCGCGCGGATCGACCCGTCAGCCATGGCTGACGGGTCGATCTCGCATTTCAGCCGACCCGTCCGCGATGGCTGACGGGTCGCAGTGCCGCACAGTTCGCCCTCTCATCTAGGCTCGGGGGCATGGTGCGGGGTGGGGACCGATCGGGCGGCGACGACGCCTGGCGTCCGCCCCCCAGCCCGGCAGGCCACACCGAGCACCTCGACGGCTACACCGACCTGGTCGAGATCGGCCGCGGTGGCGACTCGGTGGTCTACCGCGCCCGCCAGGTCAGCGTGGAGCGCGATGTCGCGATCAAGGTGCTCAGCATCGAGACCACGGTCGATCCGGGCCGCGCGGCCCGGTTCAAGCGCGAGATCGACATCACCGTCCAGCTCGGCCGCCAGCACCCCAACATCGTCACCGTGCTCGCCGTCGGCACGACCGCCTCGGGACGCCCGGCCGTCGTGATGGACTACTTCGAGGGCGGCACGCTGCACGACCGGTTGAAGTCGCACGGACCCCTGATGCCCGAGGAGGTCGGCCGCATCGGCGAGGTGCTCGCCGACGCGCTCTCGTTCGCCCACGCCCGCGGCGTCCTGCACCGCGACGTGAAGCCGCAGAACGTGCTGATCCTCCCCACGTCATGGGTTCTCGCCGACTTCGGGATCGCGCGCCTGGTCGGCTCCGAGCACACCTCCTCGGCCGAGACCTTCACCTACCGGCACGCCGCGCCCCAGATCCTCGACGGCTACCCGCCCACCGCCGCCGACGACATCTGGTCGCTCGGCTCGACGCTCTACACCCTGCTCGACGGCCGCCCGCCGTTCGCCAGCGACGACCCCGACGACGACTCCGCGCTCGCCTACCTGCGCCGCGCCCGGATCGAACCGCATCGCCCGCTGCGCGTGGCCGGCGCCGAGCGGCTCGCGCCGATCATCGACCGCTGTCTGAGCAAGGACGTCGCCCGCCGGTGGAGCTCCGCCAGCGATCTTCACGACGCACTGCGTGCCCTGCGCGGCTCGGCCTGGCAGCCATCGCGGCGCCCCGACCCGACGCCGACGCGGCTGCGCAAGCGACCGGTGGTCGATCGGCCCACGGCCTCCGGGCGCCCCGTCAATCCGCCGACCCAGGTCCGCGCGACCACGGCCGTGCGACCCACGGGACCCGCGCCGAGCTCTCCCCCCGCGCCCGATTCCACGCCGAGACCGCCGGCTCCGCCGGTCTCGGCGGCCCCGATCTCCTCGGCCCCGATCTCGCCCGCGCCGATCTCCGCCGCTCCCATCGCGCCGGCGCCGTCCCGGCCGGTCGAGGCGATCGAGCCTGCGCCGGTGGCGATCTCGGCCGTCTCCCACGTGGTGCGGGCCGGCGATGCCGCCCCGACCGGAACCGGCCTGCCCGATGCCACGGGCGCGGAGATCGAGGCGCCCGACGGGCCGAACGGTGGGGGCCCCGACGGTCCCGACGACTCAGAGACCGAGGAGCCACGCAAGCGACGGCGGCTGCCCCTGATCCTGGGCATCGTGGCGCTCGTCATCGGGCTGCTCCTCGGGCTGCTGGGCGCCGTCCTCCGCGATCGCGACGACGAGCCCACGCCGCGGCGCCAGACCGATCCCGGCGGCACCGCGGTGGCGCCCCCGACCCCCGACGGCCCGGTCACCCAACGACCCGACCCCGACCTCCAGCTGGTGCTGCAGTCGCTCGACTACGACGGCGTCACCCTGAGAGCCGAATGGACCGACCCCAGCGACGGTGAGGGCGAGTTCAACCTGTTCATCGTCAACGACGAGACGCCCGAGGGACGCGTCATCGCCGAGTTCCCGCCGGGGGAGCGCAGCGCCGCCTTGGAGATCCCCGGACTGCCGCTGGGCAAGTCCTGCTTCTACATGACCGTGCACACTCCGACCGGCGGGTTCGGCATCAGCGACCGCCCGCGTCGCTGCGAGGAGATCACCATCTTCGGGTTCGATCGCGGCTGATCGCGGGAACCTTGGCGTGGACCGGTGCCGGGGTTTCGTCGGCGCTCGCTTGCGCTCGCTTGCTCAGCCTCCGGCGGGCGAGGCGTCGTGGACCAGCGGTGCCGGCGCTCGCCTGCTCGACCTCCGGCGCGGCGAGGCGCGCGCACGGGGTCCGGGTGCGCCGGAGCTAGCCTCGGCGCCCGAGCACGCGGGGGTCCAGGTGCCACCACCAGCGCCGCCACCAGGGGATCGAGCGACGAGCGCTGCGGCGGACCTGCTTGAGCTGGGCCCGGGTGGCGGATCCGGGGGTGGGGGCCGAGGGCCGGTCGGGAGCGAAGCGGGCGCGTAGGGCACGGTCGGCGATCGGGGAGGCGGCGGTGATACCGAAGCGGGTGTCGGTCTGCGCCGCGACGACGTCGGCCGGCAGGTGCGGCGCGGCACGCAGGCCGCTGAGATGGAGCGCGTCGAGCACCTCGGCCCAGGCGCCGCGGGCACCGCGGCGGGCATGGCGAACCCGGCGCCCGGCCCGCAGAGCCACCAAGAGCAACACGACCGCTCCCGCGGCGCCGCCGGCGACGAGATAGGGGTCCAGGCCGATCCTGCCGCCGGAGGTCGGCGCCATCGCGTCGGCGTCCCCGTCCATGCCGGGGCCGTCGTCGGTGCCGTCGGCGCCGTCGGCACCGCCGGGGCCGGTCGTCTCGCTCGCACTCGGCTCGGGCGTCGGCGTGCCGGTGTCGGCCTCGCCCGGGAGGGTCGGCTCCTCGGCCTCCACGGGCCGCTCGCGATGGAAGGTGTCGTCGTCGGGCGCGGGCGAGAAGGGCACCCAGCCGAGTTCGGCGAAGTAGACCTCGGCCCAGGCGAAGGCATCCGAGCCGTGGATGATCCGGGTGCCGTCCTCCTGGGTCTCGCCCGGCCGGAACCCGACGACGACCCGGGCCGGGAGTCCGTTGGCACGAGCCAGGACGGCGAAGGCGGTGGCGAACTGCTCCGAGGTCCCGATCCGGGCTCCCGTCTCGCCGGGCTTACCGAGCAGGAACTGCTGGATGCGCCACAGCGCCGACCCGGAGATCGCGGTGGGCGAGAGCTGGTACTTGCTGCGCACTAGCGTCTCGATCCGGGTCGCGCGCTCGTACGGCGTCGCGGCGCCCTCCCCGAGCTGGCGGGCGAACTCGCCGAGCTGGCGCGGAAGCGGTGGGAGCTCGGTCATCGACTTCATCCCCGACTGGGGGAGCTGAGCGGTGATCAGCCGGTCCTGCGGGGGGTCCTCGAAGGCTCCGGTGACCTCGTAGGCCAGGCCCGCGGTGTCCTCGCGTGAGTAGAGGGTTCCGGTGCCCCGATCGATCAGTGCGCCATCGAGCGCGATCGAGGTGGGCATTCCGGGGCTGGGCAGCCAGTTGCCGCCGAGCCTGGAGAACTGGACCTGCACGGTGTCGGGGTGGGCGAAGCTGCCGGACCGAAGCCCTGTCCGGCCGTCGGCGGGCAGCTCCTCGTAGCGGGTCGCCGCGGTCCACTGGGTGCCGTCGTACTTGTCCAGCACCACGAGTCGCAGCGGCACCTCAGCGCCGCGCACGTGCAGCAGCTCGTCGGTGGGGTTGTTCGCCCACGCACCGAGCTGGGTCAGCGGATTGCTCGCGACCACCTCGTAGACAGGAGGATCGACCAGGTCGCGGGGCTCGAAGGCGTTGCTGACCGGGAGCGTCGCCAGCGCCGCCAGAGTGCCGACCCCGACCACCGCGACCGGGCCGGCAACCGAGAGGCGCTGGCGCACCGGCTCGGAGTGCTCGTCGAGGAAGACCCACCCCAAGATCGCCACCACCAGCATGAGGACGGCGACCAGTCCCCACGGGTCGGCGTGGCCGGCAGTGAGCAGTGCTCCCGCGACGTAGAGGACCGCGGCGCCGATCACCGGCTCGACGCGTTGCCGGCCGTCGACGCGCAAGCCCACCAGGAGGGAGACCAGCGTGACCAGCAGGAGCGGACCGACGAGCAGGTCGGCCTGCACGGAGTAGGGGAGCGGCGAGGTCAGCAGCCGAGGGATGACGTCGCGGACGGTCTCCTCGAGACTGAGGCCGGCGCCGCTGGTCGCGAGGTAGGCGGCCATGATCGAGACCAGCAGCAGGATCGCGGTGGCGAACCAGCGCGACAGACCCGCGCGGAGCAGGCCGCGCAGCGCGAGTAGCGGCACCGCGGCCGCGAGGGCGAACAGCAGGGAGATCGTCCATCGGTGCCAGGCCGTCGCCAGCATCATCGCCCCCAGGACGAGCAGCGCGATCGGCCAGATCAGCCGCAGGCCCCGCTGGGCCGGCCCTGCCGTCGGTGCGGCCGGAGCAGTGGTGCCGCTCATCGGTCGACCGCCTCGTCCCAGGCCGTTGCCAGGGTCACCGAGGTGGCACCACGCAGGATGAGCAGACCGGCCTCCTGGTGGGCCCCCACGAGCGGCGCGGGATCGACGACGCCGAGGACCCGCGTCGGGGCGTGGTCGATGCCGAGGCCGAGTGCATGCAGATCGGCACCCGGACCGGTCACGGCGATCGCGACGTCGAGGTCACGCCCGTGCAGCTCGAGGTCGGCCTGGGGGCCGGTGAGGTCGATCTCGGCGAGGATCCAGTCGAGGTCCTGGTGCTCGCGGCGCGGCTGCCCGCTCACCGAGGCGGGGACGCGGACCTCGTAACGGTTGCTCAGCGTGTGCAGGCGCACCGCCGAGCCCTTCTCGACTCCTTGACGGCACAGGGCAGCAGCGAACTCCACGGCCTCCTCGAACAGGTACTCGTCCCCGAGGTAGCTGGCGGCCCGGTCGTCGAGCAGCACGCACACGTGGGCCTCGGACGGCTCGGCATCCTCGCGGACCATGAGCGTGCCGGTGCGTGCACTGGTCGCCCAGTGCAGTCGTCGCAGGTCGTCTCCCATCGAGTACTCGTGGAGCCCGACCAGGTCGGTGCCGCCGAGCTCGTGGGCCTCGTCGGTGCCGGCCAGCGAACGGCGACTCCCGGCCATCATCCCCGCGAGCGGGATCCGGCGAGGCAGCACGCGCACCTGGTCGACCTCGCCGTGCTCGGCCGAGCGCGCGGCCATGCCGGTGAGCCCCGCCAGGCGGACCTGCACCGGCCCGACGTCGATCAGCCCACGGCGCGGGGTGGGGATCGGATAGGTGACCTGGGTGGTGGCACCGGCCCGCGATCGCTGCGCCTTGGCCTGACCCTCGCCACTCTCGCCCCCCTCGGCGTCCTCGGCGTCCTCGACGTCGTCGTGATCGGCGGGCTGGTAGTGGTCGGGCAGCATGACCGGCACCAGCGTGCCCTCGACCCGGTCGGCGACGTCGAGACGCACCAGTCCCCGGCGTCGGCGGCCGTGGACGGTCAGGGTGCCCTCGCACAGACCCTGGCGCACCACGACCATCGGCTCGATACGACGACTGACCCCCACCCGGCCGGTGATCAGCACGGCGAACAGCTCGACCACCACCAGCAGGGCCAGGCAGGCGCCCAGGCCGGCCAGGAGGAGGTAGCTCCAGGCGACCCCGGCGACCAGCAGGACCACGCCGAGCACGAGCATCGTGCGTCCGCGGACGGTGATACTCGACCAGACCCGGGACATGTCTTCAGTTGGCGTCGGGCTGGGGTGGGTTGACCGTCTCCAGGACCTCGTGGACGACGTCCTGGCTGGTGTGACCGGCGAGGATCGCGTCGCGGGCCAGCACCGTGCGATGGGCCAGCACGGGCTCGGCGAGCCGCTGCACGTCGCTCGGGACGACGTAATGGCGGCCGCGGGCCGCGGCATAGACCTGGAGGCAGCTCACCAGGGCCTTGAGTCCACGCGTGCTCACGCCGACGCGGACCCGCGGGTCGCGCCGGATCGCCACGCCCAGCTCGCGGACGTAGCGCAGGATCGGGTCGGCCACGTGCAGTCGGCTGAGCTGGGCGGCGAAGGCGGCGACCTCCTCCGGCGTGGTGACCGCGGGCACGTCCTCGACGCGCCCGGCATTGCTCCCGGGACGCAGCACCTCGATCTCGTGCTCGGCGTCGGGGTAGCCGAGCGCGGTGCGCAGCAGGAAGCGGTCGAGCTGGGCCTCGGGGAGCCGGTAGGTGCCCTCGAGGTCGATCGAGTTCTGGGTGGCGATCACCATGAACGGCGACGGGACCGGGTGCACTGCGCCGTCGACGGTGACGGTGTGCTCCTGCATCACCTCCAGCAGTGCCGACTGTGTCTTGGCCGCGGCCCGGTTGATCTCGTCGGCGAGCACCACGTTGGCGAAGACGGGCCCGGGCCGGAACCGGATCTGACCGTCGCGCGGGTCGAAGACGGTCGTGCCGGTGACGTCGCTGGGCAGCAGGTCGGGCGTGAACTGGATCCGGCCGGACCGACCGCCCATCGCGCGCGCGATCGCCCGCGCCAGGGTCGTCTTGCCGGTGCCCGGCACATCCTCGAGCAGCACGTGGCCTCCGGCGAACGTCGCCACCAGGGCCAGGTCGACCACCGCACGCTTGCCGTGGACGGCCGCCTCGATCGCGTCCCCGAGGCGCTGGTGCAGCCGGCCGAAGCCGGCGATCTCCTGCTCGCCGGGTGGACTGGGGTTGATCAAGGCGGTCATCACTGTCCTTCGGGTCGAGGATGAGGCAGGGCCGCCGGACGGCCTACACCTGGTAGATCGGCTTCCGCGGTGGCCCGCGCCGTGCTCTGCCGGGCCACCGGCCGGGTCACGGGAGCTGACACTGCGGAATCGGGCTCGGCGTGGGGCTCGGGCACGGATCCGGATCGACCGGCCCCGGGGTCGGACGGACGCGCGGGGTCTGCTCGCTGGTGAAGGTGAATGGCGCGCTGCGGACCGTGCCGCCGGAGTTGCTGGCGAAGAACACGACCGAGTGCTCGACGATCCCGGAGTCCGGCTCCCAGATGACCCCATTGCTGTAGGTCAGCCGCAGCGAGGTGGCGTTGCACGCGATGGACGAGCGGACCCCCTCGTACTCGTAGGTGCAGGTGCCGGGGAAGCGCTTCCACTTGTCGGGGGGCGACAGCTTGAGCGTGATCTCGCCGGCTCCGGTCTCGGAGGCCTGCGAGGTCTTCGGGCTCGATCCGTCGACCACCTGGGTGTTGTTGTCCGGTAGCGGCGCCGGCGGCACTGCCGGGGCCTTCCCGCTGAACAGGCCGGTCGTTCCGGTGCCCAGCGCGCTGCTCGCCGTGACGCTGGCGTTGTAGTCGCCGCCGATCGTGCAGGCCGGGTTGGCCTTGCGGTCGCACGACCACTCGAACGACGTCGAGCGGGCGTTGCCGTCCAGCTGGGTGTCCTTGGTGCCGCTCGGTGTCTGGACGGTGACGGCGTACCCGGTGACGCTCTCACCGTTGGCGGCCGCCTCCTTCCAGTTGATGGTCACCTTGAAGCGCAGCGCGGAGTCGTCGATCTGGTAGGCGGAGGTCCCGCTGACGACCGGTGCGCCGGGGCGGGCGGTCGTGGTGACCTGGTTGCTGGCGAAGGACACGGCCTCGCGGTCGCCGAGGACGGCGGTCACGGTGAACGACGTCGGCATCCCCGGGGGCACGTTGACGAAGCCTTGACGGACCCACCCCTTGAACGTGCCGAGCTCCTTGTTCTCGGTGGTCCTGACGATGAACGCATCCGGCTTGGGGAACCCGGAGTGCCGCCAGGTGATCTGCACCTGGCCCTCGGGCATGGCGGTCGCGACGACATCGGTCGGTGCCGTGACCGGCTGGCCGACGCTGCCGCCGTCGCCCGGATCGCCGGTGTCGGAGGGGTCGGTCGGGCTGGGGGAGCCCGGGGTGCTCAGTCCGGTGCAGTTCTTGGTGCAGTCGGTGTCGTGGTTCCCGGGGTTGCCGATGCCGTTGTTCCCGGGGTTCCCGCTGCCGTTGTTCCCCGAGCCGTTGTTGCCCGAGCCGTTGTTGCCGGTCCCCGGCGGCGGGCTGGTGTTGCCCGGCTGCGGACCGGGATCGGTCGGGGTGGGTGGGGTGTTCGACGGCGGGTTCGACGGTGGGTCGGCGATCCCGTCGAGGAGGTCGTCGAATCCGCCGGGTGCGGTGGAGTCCTGGCCGGAGAGGGGAGTCATCCCCTGCGCCGCCACGTCGTCGTCCTCGCGGACGATCGCGGAGGTGCTGCCGTCGGCATGGACGACGACACCCTGGGAGGCGCCCGGGGCGTTGACGATCAGGTTGTCGTCGTCGACGACGAGCTCGGGATCGCGACTGCCGGGAGTGGGGATGTCGTCGTTGGAGCGCTTCCCGTCCGGGCCGAGGCGCACCACGCGGCCCTCGCCCCGGCACGGCACGAACACTTCGTCGCGGAAGACCTCGGGAGTGCCCGGCTGGCCGCAGTCGATCGTGCTCATGTCGATCTCGAGGAGGCCCTCGGGGGTGACGAGCACGACGAATCCGTTCTCGGTGGCCACCGGCACGAGATCGGCAGGGGAGGACTCGGGAGCGAACAGCTTGCCGAGGACCTTGGGTGCGTCCGCGTCGAGATCGCTGCCGGTCCCGACCTGGGCGATGCGTCCCTGCTCGGGAGCGAACACCGTGACGCCCTTGTCGTGTGCGACCAGCACCCCGCCCGGACCGCTGCCCTCGACCTGCTCGGCGTCCTCGTCGTCGAAGGACAAGGACTCCTCCGACCACTTCAGACGGTGTAGGACGCCGTTGTCCTCCAGCGCCCAGATCGTGCCGTCCTTGTCGACCGCGGCGTCGGCGAGACCCGCCGGCGCGATCCAGATCGTGCCGATCGCGTCGGTGGTCTGCGGGTCCATGGCGGAGATCGTGGAGAGCTCGGAGTCGACGAGGAACACGCCGCTGTCGTTGACGAGGGTGTTGACGACGCCGCCCGAGCTCACCCGGCGTTGGCCGGAGACCAGGATGCTGGTCAGGTCGAAGGCGAGGAGCCGCCCCGAGGTGTGGTCGGTGACGTAGAGCTGGCCGTTGTACTGGTCGGTGATCGACAGGTCGTCGCCCGGATTGCCCACCGTCTGCTTGACCTCCAGCTTCCCGGTGGCCGGGTTGACCTGGATGACCTGGCCGTTGGTGTCGTCGCTGAGCCAGGTGAGTCCGTCGGCGACGTCGACCGCGGTGCGGCTCAGGCCGGTGCCGAAGAACACGCCCGCGACCAGGGAGCCGGCCACCACGAGCACCGACAGCTCGGCCGCGCCGCGCGAGCGGCGCTTGCTCGCCGCGCTGGCCGTGTCGCGCGTGCGTGCGGGCGAGAGGCGATCGGTGATCGTGCGCAGTCGTCCGCGCCAGCCAGCCCGTGCACCCTGCGTCGAGGTCCGACCCGTCATGACCACTCCTGTCCCACCACTTGCTCGATCACACTCACTGCTGCTGCACCTCTTACCGCCGCGCTCACTGCCGTACTCACTGCCGTGCTCACTGACCGTCTCGGCGGGCATTGACCAGCTGTGCCACCCATGCGGTGCCTGCGTCACACCACACCCCGCGGCCGGGACCGGCCAGTGGCTCGGCGGACTTCGTCGGTACCGACACCCCGAGCGCGTCGCCGTCGGCCCACTCGGGTGAGAGCAGGAACCCGCGGCGCGTCCGGCGGGCGGTCTCGACCAGGCCCTCCGGGCCGCTGCGGGACTTCGCCTGGGCGGTATCGGAGGTCACGACCACCCCGATGCGGCGGACGTGGGTTCCGAGGTCACCCAGGAGACGGTCCCGCGCGGTACGTCGTGCTTCGTCGACTCCGACGCCAGCATCCCAGAGATGGGCGTCGTCCACCATGACGAGAGCCCATCCAGAGGGGGAACGTTCCGGTTCGTCGCCCCCCGCACCGGCCGCGGCCGCGATCGGATCCGCGAGCCAGGCCGCGACCGCGTCCGCGGTGGCCTCGTAGGAGTCCTCGCGGATCAGGTGCGGCGGGTTGTCGCCGCGAGCCACCAGGTCGGCCAGTCCGTCGAGGGCGCCGGTGCGTCCGGTGCGGCTGCGGCCTGCGATGAGGATCGGGCCGGCGAGCAGATCGACCTCGAGGACGGCGACGGCGTCGGCGTCGACGGCGATCGCGACCTGCGAGCCGCGCGGCGCCGGGAGCGAGGACTGGTCTAGACGGGATGGCATCGGGGGGACCGGAGCATGGCTGCGGCCTTCGACGCGGGGGAGCAGTCGGCGGTTGACCGCCTCGATCCGCTCGGCCTGCAGCGGCGTGCCCGCGCCGCCGGTGGTGTGGATCTGCACGCTCCGCTTCGCCAGCAGCCCCGAGCCGGGCACGCTGTCGGAGTCGAGGACGTTCCCGGGGACGCCGAGCATCAGGTAGTCGTCGGCGGTGGTCATCCGCAGCACGATGCGGCGACCGAAGGTCGAGCCGAGCGAGGTGGGGACACCGGTGCGACCGGGCGCGGTCGCGATCACGTGGATGCCCACCCGTCGGCCGTTCTGGAGCACGGTCTGCAGCCGCTCGACATGCTGCGGCGCCACGCCGCCACCGGTCTCCAGGCTCTCGACGAGCGAGGGGAGATTGTCGATGAGCACGTAGACCCGGGGGAGCGCCGCGCCCTGGCGGGCCAGATCGTCGAGGTCGGCACAGCCGCGGCTGGCCAGGGCCTGGGCGCGCTCGTCCATCGTGCGGCGCAGCAGACGGATCAACCGCATCACCCGGCCCAGCTGCGACTCGCTCACGATCGCCTCGACCGTCGGCACGCCACTGATGGCGGCCAGGCCGCCGCCGGCGAAGTCGATGCCGTACACGTAGGGCGCCACGCCGTAGCTGCCGTAGGCGTCGGCGAGCGAGGCGCTGAGCGCGGTGGAGCGCAGCAGCTCGGTCTTCCCGGAGCCGGAGGCGCCGTGCACGAGCAGGTGACCGACGGCGGCGAAGTCGATCGTCAGGTCCGGCTGACGCTGCGCCTCGGGCTCGTCGATCCGGCCCAGGGTGACCTGGCCGCTGGTGCGGCCCTCGGCGTCGGCGACCAGCGCCTCGACGTCGAGGAGCAGCTCGGCGGGCAGCGCCGGGAGCCACGGCCGCTTCGGCGCGGCGGTGCCGGAGAGCAGGAACGCCTCGTTGATCGTGTGGACGCAGCGCTCGAGGTCGGTGCGCGGGTTGAGCCGCTGGTCGCCCAGGATCGCGCCGTCCGACGCCGAGGTCACGGCGCTGAACGGGTTGACCAGGACCGGCACCTCGGAGCCGGCCATCGGCTCACGAGCCCCGGTCCATGCGGACTGCACCAGCTCGGCGGTGCCGTGGCCGGTGCGCCGGATCCAGGCCCGGCCGGGGGTGCGCCGGGAGATCCGTGCGGCCTCGGGGGAGTCGATGACGTCGCGGGAGTCGTCGGGGGAGGAGACGCGCAACGAGATCCGCAGGTCGGCGTTGGCCTTGATGTTGCCGGTGACCACGCCCGCAGGCCGCTGGGTGGCCAGCAGGACGTGCATGCCGAGCGAGCGGCCGCGCTGGGCGATGTTGACCATCCCGTCGACGAACTCGGGCACCTCGGCGGTCAGCGCGGCGAACTCGTCGACGCAGATCAGCAGGCTCGGCGGGGCGACGTCGGGACGCTCGCGCTCGAGCTGGATGAGGTCCTTGACGCCGTACTCGCCGAGCAGGTGCTCGCGGTAGTTGATCTCGGCGCCGATGGAGGTGAGTGCGCGCTGCACCAGCGCCGGGGTGAGGTCGGTGATGTAGCCGACCGTGTGCGGGAGGTCTGCGCACTCGCGGAACGCGGCGCCGCCCTTGTAGTCGACGAGCAGGAAGTTCATCCGCGTCGCCGGGTTGTTCAGGGCCAGCGAGCACAGCAGCGACTGGAGCAGCTCGCTCTTGCCCGAGCCGGTGGTGCCGGCGACCAGCCCGTGCGGGCCGTCCTCGCGCAGGTCGATGGTGGTGACGCCGTCGATCCCGGTGCCGATCTGGGCGCGCAGTCCGCTCGACTGCGCCCACCGTCGCGTCACCGCGTCGACGTCGTCGAGATCCTCGAAGTCGCTGGACACCTCGGGCAGGCGCACCATCGAGGGGATCGCGGTGCTCGGTGGAAGCACCGCGGCCTCGTCGACGTAGCCGGTCATCAGGCGGGCGGTGCGCCAGGCCTGGTCGAGGCTGACCTGATCGGGGTACTCCACGCCGATCACGCCCATCCGGTCGGCCTTGCCGATCCGGCCCGTGGTGAGGTCGATCCGCAACGACGTCGCCGCCGGGACCGTGTTCGGGTCGCGCCCCAGCCAGATCAGCCGGAGCCCGCGGTCGCCCGCGGCGGCCGCGACCGCCTCGACGGTGCGCCGGGCGATGCCGGCGTCCTCGTCGACGAAGCAGAGGGTGTAGCCGCGTCCGGCGTCCTCGCTGACCAGGATGTCGAGCAGGGCGGTGGCCGCGCGGGACCCCACCGCGACCGGCGGCTCGCCCCCCAGGCGAGCCGTGGCGTGCGGGAGCCAGCGCAGCCAGGCCTCGTGGCCGGCCCGGCCTCGGCCGAAGCAGCCGGCCACCGACACGTCGGTGGGCGAGTGGTCGAAGGCCAGGCGCAGCATCATCGAGCGGACCAGCCCGTCGACCTGCTGCGGGTCGCCGGTGATCGCGATCAGCGGGTGCTCGGTGAGGTCGGCCAGGACCGGCATGTCCGGCATCTCGTCGCGCTGGGCGAACTCCTGGGACACCTCGCGCCGGGTGGCGCGGTCGCCGCCGTCGGAGATCGCGCCGCGCAGCATCGCCGGCACGGTGCCGATCCCGAGGCGGGTCACCAGGAAGGCCTGACGGGTCTCCGAGCGCGCCCACAGGTACGGGTCGCGATTGGCGGCTCGGGTGCGCAGCGTCTCGGCGTCCGGGTAGTCGTCGTGCATCTGCTGGCGCTGACGGACCGCGTGCTCGTCGATGGCCGTGAGGTAGTCGTCGACGTCCTGGCGCCAGTCGGCGAGCTCCTCTTGGAACTGCTTCTCCGCCGCCCGCTTCTGCTGGCGCCAGCCGAGGAAGCCGAGGATCGGCCAGGCCAGCATGTAGATGATCGCGTAGGAGCTGCGGGCCCGCGCGAACAGCGCGACGCCCATGATCATCGGCAGCATCAGCATCGCCCACGGCATCGGCGTGGGCCGGTTCTTGGTGGGTGGGGCCGGGACCTCGAGCACCGACTCGGTGAGCGGGTCGCCGAACCGCGGCGGACGGAACACCGCGACCGCGGGCGCCTCGGTGGGCACCTCACCGGCGTCGATGACCAGCGTGCTGCGGCCCAGTCGGATCGGCGTCCCCCAGTCGATCTCCCGGCTGGTGACCACGCGCTCGCCGGCCACCATGGTGCCGTTGGCCGAGCCCTCGTCGAAGACGACCGGGCGGGTGCCGAGCACGATCCGCGCGTGCCGTTGCGACACCAGCGGGTCGGTGAGCCGCATCGTGCACGAGGGGCCGCGGCCCAGGGTCAGTGAGCTGCCGCGCACGTGAAGACGCTGGCCCCGGTCCGGCCCGTCGACGACCCGGAGCACCGCGCGCGGACGGGCCGAGGACGACGCGCGGCCGAGCCAGGCGGTCGGCGCGGTGACGACGTCGAGGAGGTCGCCGGTGCGCAGGCCGCACTCGGAGACCAGCCGGTCGGCCGGCCACGGGTGGGTGCCGTCGACCGGCACGAGCAGCAGGTTGGCCTGGTCGGGGGCGACATGGCGTCCGATGGCGCGGGCCAGGTCGGCCACCGTCGCCTCGTTGCGGGCCTGCACGGCGACGTCGACCGAGGGAAGGCCTGTCTCGGCTGCGGTGCGCAGCGACAGCATCCAGGTCTGCACGGGTGCCTTCTCTCGGGTCGTCTGTGTTGTCTGGGGTTCTCGGGTCTTTGGACGGCGACGGCCGCCGAGGCGTTCCGCCCCGGCGGCCGTCGATTCACCGGCTCAGCCCTGCCGGGTCGGCGACCCCTAGTTGGAGACCTGCTCCTGCTCCTGCGCCTGGGTGTTGATGAGCGTGGAGAACTCCTGCAGCGACTGGGTGACCCGCTGGAGCATGGTGACGTAGTCGCCCTTCCAGGTCTCGCGGGTGCGGTCGGCGTCGGGGCCGATCCAGTCGAAGCCGTCGATGACCTGGGTCATCCGGCCGGTGAGCGCCTCGAGCTCCTGCGAGCCCTGGTTGATCTGCTGGGACGCCTGGCGGCCGGCCTCGACATCCATACCCTTCATGGCCATGGAACTGCTCCTTCTGTGTGGTGTTCACCGCAGCTGTTGCTGCGCTGGGGTTGATGCTTGGTTGACTCGTGGGTGATGCGGTGGTGCGGTCCTGCTGGTCGTGATGTGTGGATGTGTGGCTCGTGCGGGCCGCTGCGAGCAGCGGGTCCTCAGTTGCCGCCGGCGCCCATGCGGGCCCGGACGTGTGCGGTGGCCTCGGCGGCCGTGATGACGCCGTTGTGGTTGACGTCGAGCTCGCGGTTCGGGCCGTAGGCCCGCTCGCCCTGGGTGAACAGCGCCTGGTCTCCCGAGTGCGGGCTGCCCGCCAGGATGGAGGTGTAGACGCTCTCCAGGTCGCCGAGCCGGCCGCGGTACGGCTCGAAGTAGCGCTCGACGTACTGGAGCTGCTCGTTGGGCGTCATCTGCGCGAGCTGCTCGGTGGTGGTCCCCAGGCCGCGGGCGGTGGAGTCCATGAACTGGATGAGTCCGGTCGCGCTGCTGCGCGGATTGCGGGTGTCGCTGGCGAACTCGCCGCCGGTCTCGAAGCTCATCGCGGCCATGATGTGCTCGGGCTGCGCGCCCAGGCGCTGGGCCATGCCCTCCACGTTGCGGAGGAACTCGGGAGTGACGTTGGGGTTCCCCCGCACGCCGCTGATCTGGTTGTAGTCGTAGCCGCTCGGCGAGGTGTAGCCCGAACCGTGCTGGATCTGGAGCGGGTGGTCGGCGCGGTAGGCCTCGTAGGCGGCCTGGGTGTTGCCGCCCCACACGCCGTCGGCGCCCTTGGTGTCGTATCCGGCCGCGGTCAGCGCGTTCTGGAGCTCACGCACGCTCTCGCCGCGCGAGCCGCGGCCGTTGCTGCTGGACAGCTTGTCGATGGTCGGGTTGCCCGAGGAGCTGCCCGACCGGCTGGCCAGGGCCGCGCCGCCGAGCCCGAGCGCCGCGGCGCCACCGGCGATGCCGGCCGCCGCGCCGTAGGACGGTCCGTTGTCGGCCGCCGGGCCGGTCGGCGTCGCGGTGGACATGCCGGACGACGAGCCGAGCGACTCGGCGCCGGGTGCAGCGCCGCCGAACCCGCCGTCGGAGGTCGGACCGGAGTGGCTGACCGGGTTGCCGCCGATGGTGTCGGTGCCGAGGGCCTGGCGGGCGGCGTCGGCCGGCGGGGCCGCCGGGCTCCCGGGCGAGGTGCTGCCGGGGCTGCTGCTGGCGGGGGAGCCGGCGTCGCTAGGGGAGCCGATGGAGTTCGTGCCGAGTCCGCGGTCGCCGCCGGCGGGGGAAGGCGCCGGGCCGGTCGAGGCGGGCTGCGGGTGGTGGAGATCGTTGCCGCGCAGCTCGGGACCGACGGTCGAGGAGCCGAGCTGGGTGGGCTGCGCCGTCGATCCGGGGTGACCGGGCGTGGTCGTCGACGCGCCCGGGTCGGTGGTCTTCAGGCCCGGCTCGCCGTCGAGGTCGATGCCGGTGTCGATCATCAGGTGCCCGTTGGGGCCGACCGTCAGGCTCGGGCCGGTGGTGCCGGCGTTGGTGAGGGGCGTGCCGATCGGGGAGCCGAGCGGGCTCGTGCCGGCCGGCGTGGTGCCGGGGGTCGTCGAGCCGGGGTGCGGGGTGCCGATCGACGGTGCCGCACCGGGGTTCGTCGCGCTCGGGCTGACCCCGCTGCTCCCGCCCGGGCTGCTCGCGATCGGGGCGTTCGCGCCACCGGCGAGCGGCTCGCCCTGGTACGGCGTGATCGGCGCCGGCATCGAGGGCGACTGGTAGGAGGGCAGGGATCCGAAGTCGACGGTGCCGCCGTTGGACGCCTCGTCCTGCGCGTCGGCCTGGGCGCCGAGGACCTTCGCGAACAGGCCGAGGGCCATCGAGATCTTCTGCAGCCACGGCACGACCACGGTCTCGAGGTACTCGGCGTAGGCCAGGCTCGCGCCACCGCTGAAGAACGACGCCGCCTTGAGGATCGCGATCAGGGCCCGCAGGTAGGTGATGACCTGGTCGGTCGTCTCCTTGCCCTCCTGGAACTCCTGAGCGACCTCGCGCAGTTCGTCGGTGTCTGCTCCAAGAAACGCCATCGTCGTGCTCCTGTCCGAGAACTGTCCGAGATCCGTGTGCTGCCTTGTGGCCCGCTGCCGGAGAAACTAGGCAGGTCGATCGGTGGCGGACCAGGGTGCGCCGGGTGGAAAGTTCCGCCTCGTCAGCGGCGTCCTGCGCCCGATCGAGACCGCCCCGACATGCGACGAGCCACCGGCGAGACGGGGTCTCGCGGGTGGCTCGGGCAAGCCCGGGAAGCGGGCGCAGGATCAGGAGCTGACGGCGTCCTGGGCGTCGGCGTGCTGGCTGAGCAGCCGGGCCTGTTCGTTGATCGACTCGCTGGCGGCGTTCGCGTTCGGCAGGAAGTGGTCGCCGATGTCGCTGGTGATGGCCTCCTTGTCCGGGCCGGTCCAGCTGGTGGCGCTGACGCGGGCCAGCAGCCGCTGGCACACGCCACTGACCTGGCCGGCGTGCTCGCCCATCTGGTTGGAGACCTCGCGCGCGTGCTCGGTGTCCATCCCCTGCATGTTGCCCTGACCGTTTGCCATGACGTCTCCTCGTGTGGGTGCGGTGTGTGGATGCCGCGATCGCTCGAAGGTAGGCAGCCGTGGGCGCGGGAGACTAGGAGACGGGCGGTGGAACGTTCCGGGCCGAGGCGCCCCTCTCGACGGCGTCGAGGTCCTCGACGGTGACCAGGCGGACCTCGGCGGTGCGCCGCCCGATCGCGAACCGGACGTTCTGGGCGCGGCCGCGACCGGCGTTGAACGGGTCCTCCTTGGGGCCGAACGCCAGTGCCGAGATGACCCGGATGGCGTCGTCGACCCGCTGTGCGCGCTCGAGGTTCCACGCGTAGCCGTGCCAGTGCAGCACCCGCTCGTAGATCTCGCGGTTCGACGGCGGGCGCGGATAGTCGTCGGTGCCGCTGAGCCACGGCTCGGCGAGCGCGAGGGCGACGTACCACTCCCGCGACTGCGCCGGCAGTCGCGGTGCGGGGGCGGTCGCGGCGGCGTCGAGCTCGTCCTGCTCCTCGGGGCTGCGCGAGCGCGGGGCCGCGGCCGGCTCGGAGGTGGCGACGTCGACGACGATGGAGAGGTCGTCGTAGGTGTCGGGGCCGGTCTGGCGCCCACGCATGACCACGAGCATGTTCTCGCCCTCGTCGAGGAGCAGCCCCATGCCCTCGGCCACGGTGACCCGTCGGGCCCCGCCGGGGGCGTCGAAGAGGCTGGAGACCTGGGTCTCTCCCGAACCGTGCCAGCGCAGCCGGGCGATCTCGTCGCCGACCACGAGCTCGCCGAGCAGGCGACTCACGTGCGGGGCGCAGCGGGGGAGCGCGATCGCGGTGACGCGGAGGGCGTCGTCGGGGTCCTCGTCGGGGAGCGCGTGGTGGGGGGAGCGCCCGAAGAGCAGCGTCTCGCCGGATCCGAGCGTGACCGTGGGAAGCCCGGACCCCCGCAGGGTCACCCGAAGCACAGGGCCCCCGCCCGACAGCCTGTCGCCATGCTCGAATCCAACCACAGCGGGCGCAAGGCGCGGGCCACGACGGCACGACGGCTGGTGCGATGATCGTGCGGTGGAGAGGAGCAACGGCGGCGGCGCTGCCGAGCGCGAGCTGCGGGCCGAGGCGGTCTTCGACGCCGAGCCGCTCGAGATCTGGGCCGTCCTCACCGACTTCGGCCGGCTCGCCCGGTCCAGTCCCGAGCTGCTCGGCATGCGGCCCCTGCTTCCCGGTGGCCTGCGAGTCGGACAACAGTACGTCGCGCTGAACCGCCGCAAGGCGGTGGTCTGGCCGACCCGCTCGGTGATCACCGGGCTCGAGGTCGGGCGACTTCTGGCGTGGGACACCCGCTCCAGCGGTGCGCGCTGGATCTGGGAGCTCGAGCCGATGCCGGACGGGGGCACCCGGGTGGTGCACCGTCGTCCGGTGCCTCGGAGCCTGACCCGGCTCAGCGACGTCTTCGCGACGGTGCTGCTCGGTGGCGCGGCCTCGCACGCCGACGAGCTGGAGGCTGCGATGGCGGTGACGGTGGAGCGGCTGCGGGAGGCGGTCGAGGTCTCGTCCTAGGGGATTCCGGATTGCTCCTCGCCCGGAGCCGGCTGTTGTCGCACCATGAGGTGTGGACCCGCACTTCTCGGATGCCCCCGGACCGCTCGACGATCCCGGTCTGGATCTCGACCACAGCCCCCACGCCGATCTCAACGTGGCCGCGCGCGCACTCGTCCTCGGTGCCGCGCTGCACGCCCCGGACGCCGCCAACGGCCTCGGCGATCTGAGCGCCCTCGGCTTCAGCGATCTTCCACCCGCCGTCGACGCAGCGAGGCGCCACGACCTAGAAGCCGCGTCCGACAGCATCCTTGCCGAGTTCGGGCTGGCTTCGGGGGTGACCCGCTTCGAACGAGCTCCCCGAGCGAGGTCGAAGGGCTCCCGTTCGGCGTCCGCCTCCGGTGCGCGCCTGTGGGCCCGGGCCGCGAGCGGTGACCCGGTATCGGCGATGTCGTGGCTTCGCGCCACCCAGGCCACCGCCGGCGGCGTCCGCCAGGTCGCAGCCGCCGCAGCGCTGCGTCCCCCAGGCTCCTACGACCTCGGTTCCCAGCGCACCCTGGCTGCCCCACGGGACCGGCGATCTCCCAGGGACGCCGCCTCCGCACACGTGCTGCAGCGCTTCTCGCTCCCGGCCCGGACCACCGTCAGGAGCGACGACCGGTCCGAGACGCTGCCGACCGCGCCGCCGGTTGCGAGAGACATCGCGCGAGCCGCCCTCGAGCGCGAACGGCTCGGCCTCCCCTCCGCAGGCCCGCCGCCCAGCGCCGAGACGACCCACGACACGTCGGCCGAGCCCGACCCCCAGCCTCCCTCGCAGCGGGTCTCGATCGTCGTCCACGGCACGGCCGCCTATCCGGGTGCGTGGTGGCGTCCGGGTGGTGACTTCCACGAGTTCCTACGGGGCTCGGTCAGCCCGGAGCTCTACGCAGAGGGCCAGTACTTCCAGTGGAGTGGCGCCTACTCGGCCCGCCACCGTGACGTCGCCGCCGAGCGGCTACGAGAATGGGCCACTCCCTACGGCCTACGCCTGCACCGCATCTTCGCCCACAGCTATGGGGGCGTCATCGCGCTGCGGGCGATCGGACTCGGCCTCGAGGTCGACGATCTGGTCTTGCTGAGCACCCCCAACGAGCGGGTCGAGACCGACTACTCCCGCGTAGGCCGGATCGTGTCCCTTCGGATCCACTTCGACCTCGTCCTGCTGGCCGCACGCCGTCGACAGTCCTTCGACCTGCCGGTCGCGGAGTTCCACCTTCCTCGGTGGTTCGTCGGTCATGGCGACACCCACGAGCCGGACCTCTGGCGGGAGCACGACATCGGCAAGGTGCTCAGTCTCTGAGGAGAACCGGTGCGCTTCGAGCCTGGTCCGAGGCCGGCACGCGACGCTGTGCGGCGTGTCTTCTGCTGTGCGCGAACAGCGCCGATTCCACCGTGGTTGTGTCCCTCGCGCGGGCTAGTGTCGGCGACGTGAATCAGAACAACGACTACGCAGGCCAGATGAGCGGCCCGAGCATGGGTGGCGGCGCCGGGCTCAACGTGCTCGACGACCACATCTACCAGCGGCTGCTGCGCGAGCGCATCGTCTTCCTCGGCTCCGAGGTCCGCGACCAGAACGCCAACGCGATCTGCGCGCAGCTGCTGCTGCTCTCGGCCGAGGACCCCGAGGCCGACATCTTCTTGCACATCAACAGCCCCGGTGGCTCGGTCGATGCCGGCATGGCGATCTACGACACCATGAACTACATCCCCAACGACGTGGCGACCGTCGGCATGGGCCTGGCGGCCTCGATGGGCCAGTTCCTGCTGTGCGCGGGCACCAAGGGCAAGCGCTACGCGCTGCCGCACGCGCGCATCATGATGCACCAGCCGTCCTCCGGCATGGGCGGCTCGGCCTCCGACATCAAGATCCAGGCCCAGCAGTCGCTGCACATCAAGAAGGTGCTGCTCGACCTCATCTCCGAGCACACCGGCCAGCCGGTCGAGCAGGTCATCGCCGACGCCGACCGCGACCGCTGGTTCACCGCCGAGCAGGCCCTGGAGTACGGCCTGGTCGACAAGGTCATCAAGAGCGCCCGCGAGGCCGCCGACGACGGGCGCCCGGCCCGGCAGAAGGACTGAGGTAGACCCGTGAACTACTACATCCCGCAGTGGGAAGAGCGCACGTCGTACGGCTTCCGCCGCATCGACCCCTACGGCAAGCTGTTCGAGGAGCGCATCATCTACCTCGGCACGCCGATCTCCGACGACGTCGCCAACGCCGTCATCGCCCAGCTGCTGTGCCTGCAGTCGATGAACCCCGACCAGGACATCAGCATCTACATCAACAGCCCGGGTGGCTCCTTCACCGCACTCACCGCCATCTACGACACGATGCGCTTCATCAAGCCCGACGTGCAGACGGTGTGCCTGGGCCAGGCGGCCTCGGCCGCGGCGATCCTGCTCGCGGCGGGCGCGCCCGGCAAGCGCCTGGCACTGCCCAACAGCCGGATCCTGATCCACCAGCCCTATACCGAGGGCACGTTCGGCCAGACCTCCGACATCGAGATCCAGGCCAACGAGATCCTGCGGATGCGCGAGCTGCTGGAGAAGATGATCTCCGACCACAGCGGCCGCTCCATCGAGGACGTCAGCCGCGACATCGAGCGCGACAAGATCCTCACTGCCGAGCAGGCGGTCGAGTACGGCCTCATCGACTCGGTCCTGGAGTCGCTGAAGACTCCGGCGCTGGCCTGAGCCCGTGTCCCACCCGGTACCGCCGTGTCCGGCCCCCGCGCGGGGCCGGTACGCGGTACCGTCGGGGGTCCGGTTATCGCCCGGCCCCCACGCTGCGCCCCACCGCAGCCCGTACGACCGCTTGATCGACCTGTACCAGACCTGGAGGACCGACCGTGGCACGCATCGGTGACGGAGGCGACCTGCTCAAGTGCTCTTTCTGCGGAAAGAGCCAGAAGCAGGTCAAGAAGCTCATCGCCGGCCCCGGCGTCTACATCTGCGACGAGTGCATCGACCTGTGCAACGAGATCATCGAGGAGGAGCTGAGCGAGGGCGCCGAGGTCAGCCTCGACGAGCTGCCCAAGCCGAAGGAGATCTTCGAGTTCCTCAACTCCTACGTGATCGGCCAGGAGCAGGCCAAGAAGGCCCTCGCGGTCGCGGTCTACAACCACTACAAGCGGGTCCAGGCCGGCCTCCAGCCCGCCGCCGGCGGCAAGGGCAAGCACACCAAGGACGAGGTCGTCGAGGTGGCCAAGTCCAACATCCTGGTCATCGGTCCCACCGGTTGCGGCAAGACCTACCTGGCCCAGACGCTGGCGCGGATGCTCAACGTGCCGTTCGCGATCGCCGATGCCACCGCGCTCACCGAGGCCGGCTACGTCGGTGAGGACGTCGAGAACATCCTGCTCAAGCTGATCCAGGCGGCCGACTACGACGTCAAGAAGGCCGAGACCGGGATCATCTACATCGACGAGATCGACAAGGTGGCCCGCAAGGCGGAGAACCCCTCGATCACCCGCGACGTCTCCGGTGAGGGCGTGCAGCAGGCACTGCTGAAGATCATCGAGGGCACCACCGCCTCGGTGCCGCCGCAGGGCGGCCGCAAGCACCCGCACCAGGAGTTCATCCAGATCGACACCACCAACATCCTGTTCGTGGTGGGCGGCGCCTTCGCCGGGCTCGAGCACATCATCGAGCAGCGGGTCGGCAAGAAGACCCTCGGCTTCACCGCCGAGGTCCGCGGCGCCGAGGAGCGCGCCCAGGAGGACCTGCTGGCCATGGTCCGTCCCGAGGACCTGACCAAGTTCGGCCTGATCCCCGAGTTCATCGGCCGGCTCCCGCTGATCGCCAGCGTCAACAAGCTCGACCAGACCGCGCTGGTCCAGATCCTCACCGAGCCGCGCAACGCGCTGATCAAGCAGTACCGCAAGCTCTTCGAGCTCGACGACGTCGAGCTCGAGTTCACCGTCGAGGCGATCGCCGCGATCGCCGACAAGGCCCTCGAGCGCGGCACCGGCGCCCGCGGCCTGCGCGCCATCATCGAGGAGGTCCTCCTCCACGTGATGTACGACGTCCCCTCCCGCGGCGACGTCGGCAAGGTCGTCGTCACCGAGCAGGTGGTGCTCGGCGAGGACACCCCGACCCTGGTGCTGCGCGACGCCAAGCCCAAGAAGAAATCGGCCTGACCCGTCGCGAGCGCACGCCGACCCCCACCTGCTCGATCCTCGACGACGCTGACCCGTCAGCTATAGCTGACGGGTCACCGTGGGATCTGCGCTGACCCGTCAGCTATAGCGGACGGGTCAGCGCAAAATGGGTCAGTCGGGCTGGTCGGCCAGCTCGGCGAGCACCGAGATCTCGGTGGCGTCGTCGGCGGGGGTGAGGACGAGGTCGCCGGTGATCCGGCCGACGGCGCGCAGGTCGGCCTCGGCGCGGCCGATGGCCTCGACCGCCTCGGCGGGCCCGGTGATCTCCACGCGGGACAGCGGCGTCTTCATGCTCACCTTGGCCGTCGACTTGGCGCCGCGGATGCCCGCCAGGGCGGAGGCGACCGCCTCCAGCATGGCCGGGTCGGCCGCGGCGGCGGAGCCGAGCTCGGTGACGGTCGGCCAAGAGGAGCGGTGGATCGAGCCCTCCTGCCACCACGACCAGACCTCCTCGGTGACGTAGGGGAGGAAGGGCGCGAGCAGCCGCAGTTGGACGTCGAGGGCGATCACGAGGGTGGCGCGGGCCGAGTCGCGGGCGGTGGACTCCTCTTCGGCGTAGGCGCGCTCCTTGACCAGCTCGAGGTAGTCGTCGCAGAACTCCCAGAAGAACTTCTCGGTGACCTCGAGGGCGCCGGTGTAGTCGTAGGCCTCGAACGCCTCGGTGGCCTTGTCGACGACGTTGGCCAGTCTGCCGAGCAGCGCGCAGTCGACGGGCTCGACGACGCGGACGGGGTCGAACGCGCTGGCGCCGATGTTGCCGAGCACGAACTTGGAGGCGTTGAGGACCTTCATCGCCAGCCGGCGCCCGACCTTCATCTGGGTCTCGTCGAAGGGGGAGTCCATGCCGGGGCGGACCGTCGCGGCCCGCCAGCGGACGGCGTCGGCACCGAACTTGTCGAGGATCTCGGTGGGCACCACGACGTTGCCCTTGGACTTCGACATCTTCTTGCGGTCCGGGTCGAGGATCCAGCCCGACAGCATCGCGTGCGACCACGGCGTCGCGTGGTTCTCGAAGTGGGCGCGCACGATCCGCGAGAAGAGCCAGGTGCGGATGATCTCGTGGGCCTGGGTGCACAGGTCCATCGGGAAGACCCGCTCGAACAGGTCCTCGTCGACGCTCCAGCCTCCGGCGATCTGGGGGGTGAGCGACGAGGTCGCCCAGGTGTCCATCACGTCGGGGTCGCCGATGAAGCCGCCCGGCTTGCCGCGCTGCTCGGGCTCGTAGCCGCGGGGCGCGTCGGTGGACGGGTCGACCGGGAGCTCGGCCTCGGTGGGCATCAGCGGGTGCGCGTAGTCGGGCTCGCCGTCGTCGTCGAGCGGGTACCAGACGGGGAACGGGATGCCGAAGAAGCGCTGCCGGGAGATCAGCCAGTCGCCGGTCAGGCCGCGGACCCAGTTGTCGTAGCGGGTCCTCATGTGGGCCGGCAGCCAGGTGATCTCGGCGCCGTGCTCCAGCATCTCCTCGCGCAGTGCGGAGTCGCGGCCGCCGTTGCGGATGTACCACTGCCGGGTTGCCACGATCTCCAGGGGCTTGTCGCCGCGCTCGTAGAAGTTGGCCATCCGGGTGGTCGGCGTCGGCTCGCCGTCCAGGTCGCCGGACTCGCGCAGCAGGGTGACCATCTCCTCGCGGGCCGAGAAGATCGTCTTGCCGGCGAGCCGTTCGTAGGCCGCGCTCGCCTCGGGGGCGGCCAGCCACTCCGGTGTCTCGCGGGAGAGCCGGCCGTCGCGACCGACGACGGTGCGCACCGGCAGGTCGAGCTCGCGCCACCACTGGACGTCGGTGAGGTCACCGAACGTGCAGCACATGACCAGTCCGGAGCCCTTCTCCATGTCCGCGGCCGGGTGGGCGACGATCGGGATCTCGACACCGAAGACGGGCGAGGTGGCGGTGGTGCCGAAGAGCTCCTGGTAGCGCTCGTCGTCGGGATGGGCGATCAGCGCGACCGCCGAGGCGATCAGCTCGGGGCGCGTGGTCTCGACGTAGATGCGGGTGCCGTCGGGCTGGTGGTACCCGACGCGGTGGTAGGCGCCGGGGTACTCGCGGGCCTCGATCTCGGCCTGCGCGACCGCGGTGCGGTCGGTGACGTCCCACACCGTCGGCGCCTCGGCCAGGTAGGCCTCACCGCGGGCGAAGTTGCGCAGGAAGGCGCGCTGGCTGATCTCGCGGGCCTTCGGTCCGGCGGTCGTGTAGGTCTGCGACCAGTCGACCGAGAGGCCGAGGGTGCGCCACAGCGACTCGAAGACCTTCTCGTCCTCCTGCGCAAGCTCCTCGCAGAGCGCGACGAAGTCGGGACGGCTGATCGGCACCTGCTTCTTCGGGTCCGGCTTCTCCGGCGGGGTGAAGTCGGGGTCGACCGGCAAGGACGGGTCGCACCGGACGCCGTAGTAGTTCTGCACCCGGCGCTCGGTCGGGAGGCCGTTGTCGTCCCAGCCCATCGGGTAGAAGACGGTCTTTCCGCGCATCCGCTGGAAGCGGGCGATCAGGTCGGTGTGGGTGTAGGAGAACACATGGCCCACGTGCAGGCTGCCGCTCACCGTCGGCGGGGGCGTGTCGATCGAGTAGACATTCTCGCGCGGCTGGCTGCGGTCGAAGGCGTAGGTGTCGTCCTCGCGCCAGCGGGCCGCCCACTTGTCCTCGAGGCCCTCGAGGGCAGGCTTGTCGGGTACGACGACGGCACGGGGATCCGTGGTCGTCGTGTCCGTGGCCTGCTCGATGATCTCGGTCATAGGCGAAATCCTAGGACCTCGGGTGTCAGATCAGCCGCTCGGGCGCGTAGCGTCGCTGCCATGTCTCGGGGGGAAGTGGACGACAGGGCTGCCGCGCGCCCGCAGCGCAGCATCGATGTGACCAGGTTCGTGGTCGTCTCGGTGATCGGATTGGCCATCGCGAACTCGGTCGGTCTGGGACTCGGATTCGTGGCTCAGCGGCTGCAGGACTCGGTGGACACGCCCTTCTATGAGTCGGTCGCGAATCGCGGGACGTCGTGGTGGACCGACGTGCTGTCGGTCGTCACCAAGATGGGCAACGTCCCGCAGACCAAGGTGCTCACCGTGGTCCTGGCGGTCGTGCTCGCCGGCTACTTCGCCGTGCGTGGATCGCGGTGGTGGATGCCGCTCCTCGCGCTCCCGGGAGCGTGGATCGTCACCAGGCTCGGGCAGCGGGTGCTGGCCAAGATCATCGACCGCGATGCCGGCCTCCCGAGCATCACCGGGACGCCGATCGGCGACTTCCCCTCCGGGGGCTGCGCACGCATCATCGTGGTCCTCGGGACGGCGGTGCTGCTGCTGGTGCACTACCTGCGGCTCTCGCGGCGCACATCGCGAGTGCTGATCGGGGTGGTGGTGCTCGCCGGGTTGGTCGAGGCCTACTGTCGCGCGAGCCTGAACCAGCACTGGCTCACCGACGTGATCTCCGGCGTCCTCTACGGCGCGATGATGATGGCGGTGATCGTGACCGCGCTGCGGGCGCTCGACCCGGACCCGCCGCACCTGCGCGCGCACCCGGGCGCGTGAGCGAGTGAGGTTGTCGGGCCCTCGTTTAGGCGACGAACCGACGGGCACGTGTTCCTCATGCCCCGAACCACACGCGTCCTGCTCTCCGCCGGCCTGCTGGCCTCGAGCGCGCTCGTGACTGGATGCGACGGCGGCGGCACCGATCCGTTGCAGGGAGGCGACGACTACTCGACCCTGGATGCGCTGGGCGAGCTCCCCGAGTCGGCGGCGGGCGACGCCCCGCTGGTCCTTACCGGCGACCTCGCCCGAGCCAGCGAGATCGGGGGCCTCGACCGGCCATCGAACCCCGACGACTCCGACCCGGTCCACGAGTGGATCAGCGGCCTGGGCGGAGGCACCCTTCAATCCGACGTCTTCGTGCCGTGGCCACAAGCGCTGTTCCCGTCGACGTCGCAACCGGTGGAGGCGAAGGACACCTACGGATGGTCGGTGCTCGACGTCGACGCCTTCGCCGCCGTCTCCCTGCCGCCCGACGACTTCCTCGTCGTATCGGGTGACTTCGACGACAAGACGCTGGACGGCGGTCTGGCCGAGGTCGACGGCGAGGAGGACATCGTGACCGACCTCGACGGCGCGGACCACGATACGGGCACCCTCGATCCGACCCCGCTCAATCGCTACGGGGCGCCCACGCGTCTCGCCGAGGACGACGGACGGATCGCAGCGTCTCCGAACACCGAGGCGGTCCGCGACTGGCTCGACGACACCGAGTCGCTCGCCGACGACGACTCCTACGCCGATCTCGCGCGCGCCCTCGACGAGCACGACGTGTACTCGGCGGTGTTCACGGCGGCGGAGGACGGCGACCCGGCAGCCGCCATGCTCGGCGAGGGCGCGGGCCCCGAGGAGGTGGAGGAGCTTCGCGCCGAGCTGGACGGCGTGCTGCCCGACGACCCCTACGACACCATCGGCCTCGGCTGGGCCTCTGACGACGACGGTGCGCTGGTCGTCACGGCCTATCACTTCGACTCCGACGACGCTGCCGAGAACAGCAAGGACGCCCTCGAGGAGCTCTATCGCTCGGGCACGGGCCAGCGCTCGCAGACGTCGTTCAGCGACTACCTCGAGGTCGACGGGGTCGAGGCCGACGGCTCCGTGGTCGTGGTCACCTCCCGACCGGCCGAGGAGGCTCCACTCGGCTACGCCTTCGAGGCCCTGCAGTCGCGGGAGTTGCTCTTCCTCAGCTCCTGAATCAGCCCACCCGGCTTGCTCAAGCCCCGCGGCCGGCCCGGTGCTCGCACTGCACCGTTCGGCGCGATTGCGCCGTCCGGGTCATCGACCGCTGCTCGTACTGCACCGTTCCGCGCGATTGCGCCGTCCGGGTCATCCGCCGCCGGCGTCTTTGAGGACAGCAAGGTGGTTTCGTCGGCCTGCTCAGCCTCCCGAGACGGGCCGGGCCCGGATCGCTCATGGAGGAGCGACCCGGGGCCCGGGTGGTGGGTCCGGTCAGCGCTTGAGCTTGCGGAACCGGAAGGTGGTGCGGTCGGTCGCGTAGCCGTCATCGCCGCCGTAGGTGGCGACGACCCGGTAGGTGCCCGCCTTCAACCGCGGGCCCAGCGTGCAGGTCGCGCGGCCGTCGACCACCGTGGCGGCGCACAGCCGCTTGCCGCCGCTGGTGAAGGTGACCTTGCCGGTGGCCTTCTTGGCCACGGTGGCGACCAGGCGCACCGGCTTGCCCGCCTTGACCGTGGCGGGCTTGGCCTTGGCGCTCAGCCGGGCGTCGGCCAAGGTCTTCTCGGTGATCGTCAGCACGACGAACTTGCGCGAGGTCTCGTGCTTGGCGTCGCCGGAGTAGACCACGTTGACGACGTACTCGCCCGGAGGCGGCATGACGCCGATCTTGCAGGTGGCGACGCCGTTCTCGACCGTGGCCGTGCACAGCGCGTCCTCGCCGTTGAGGAACTCGACCGTGCCGGTGGCGGTGTTGGGGCTCACGGTCGCACGCAGTGTGACGTCGTCCCCGAAGGCCGCCTTGACGTTGCCCGAGGCGACCTTCGTCGCGGTGAGCACCGGCTCGGCCGGCTCCTTCACCATGACCACCCGGCTGGCGATCGCCTGGTTGCCGTTGGCGTCCCGCACCACATAGGTGAGCCCGTAGGTGCCGGCCGTCGCGGTGTCGACCAGGCCGCTGACCTCGACGTCGGCGGTGACGTCGCCGTCGCTGTCGTCGATCGCGGTGACGCCCGCCATCGGGTCGAACGCAACTCCGACCTCGACCACATTGTCGGGGTTGTCGGCACCGGACGGCACCGTCAGCACCGGAGCGGTGACGTCGGTGCCGGCAGCCGTGGCGACGAAGACGCCGCCGAACTGGCGCAGACCGCGGACGACCTCACCGCCGGCGGTGCGGCTGTCGGCCACCCACGCGTAGAGCTCGCCGTTCTTCAGGCCGCTCCACTTCACCGTGGCCGGCCAGCCCGACTTGGCGGTGGCCTCGCCGATCACGGTGTCGGTGGGGGTGACCACGGTGAGGGCGTCGGTCTCGAAGGAGGTCTTGCGGGTCTCGAGGTCGACGGGCAGGACCAGGTTGTCCTCGGCGCCGTTGTAGCGGTGCCGGTCGTCGTACTCGGTGGCGCCGAAGTTGTCGAAGTACGGCGAGTAGGTGTCGATGCTCACCTGGGACCTCTCGACGTCGAACTGGAGCAGCCGGAGGAAGCTCGCACCGAACTGCAGCAGGTCGCTCGCGTTGTGGTCCGCGACGCCGTCGCCGTCGAGATCGATCCGCCCGTTGACCACCTTGTCGGGCCACAGCTCCCCGGCGGAGACCTTGTAGAACTGGTAGTCGGCGAGGAGCTCGACGACGTTGTGGCTCACCGTGGCACCCACGTCGGACTTCACGTTGGTGCCGACGCCGTGCTCGTGTCCGGCCAGCACCAGGAACACGTTGGGGTTGTCGGCGACGACCTGGTCGTAGAGGCGGTTGCCGTCGGCGGAGAAGGTCGAGCCGCGCCCGTCGGGTGCCGAGGACGGCGCGAGGTAGGCGTGGGTGATGAGGATCCCGTTGCGGTCGCCGTAGCGCTCGAAGACGTCGTTCGCCCAGGCGGCCTCCTCCTGGGTGACGCCGTAGGAGAGCCCCACCGCGACGAAGTCGAGGCCCCCGGCGGAGAACAGGATGTAGTTGTTCTGGTTGTCCTGTCCCTGGGTCACGGTGGCGCCGTTCTCGTCGGTCACCTCGTCGTAGGCGTGGTAGGACGCGCCCTCGGGCCACTTCTGCGCGGCGTCGTAGTAGCGCTCGGGCCCGTACCAGCGGTTGAACCGCGAGTCGGGGCCCGACTCGTTGCCGAGCTGGTTGTCGTGGTTGCCGGCGATCACCTGGTTGACCACGCCGGCGTCGTCCATCGTCGCCTGGGCGGCGGAGGTGAAGTCGAACTCGGCGGTGACCTGTTCGTCGAGACCGGGCCAGCGCAGGTTGCCGTTGGCGTCGGTGGCCAGCGGGTTGTTGTAGTCGTTCTCGATGACGTCGCCGGTGTGCGCCGCGTAGGCGATCTTGCGGCTCTGGGCGTTGTCGGCGATCCACTGCGTCGAGGCCTCGTAGGCCGAGGCCCAGACGTCCTGCTCCAAGGGCTGCATCAGGTCGGTCGGCTCGTCGACGCCGTCGAAGTCGTTGTAGGTGCCGCCGGCGGCACCCTCGGAGAGGTACTGGGTGTCGGTGAAGTGCGCCAGGGAGAAGTCGTAGTCCGAGGGGTCCTCGAAGGTGTCCTTGTCGCTCTGGGCGCTCTCGTCGCGTGGTGCGAGGTCGTCGGCGAACGGGTCGATGCCGGTGACGAGCACGTGGACGGTCTGCCCGTCGACCTGGCTCGCCTTGATCCGCCCGGTGACGACGGTGTCGCCGGTCTCGACGCCGCGGGACTCGCCCACCTGCACCCACCGGCTCGCGGTGGTGTCCCAGGCGTGCAGGGACACCGAGCGCTCCGGGTCGGCCACGCCGCTCCAGACGATGCGCTGTCCGGCGACGGCACCGGAGACGGCGACGTCGTAGCGCTGGAACGGGATCTGCTTGGTGGAGGCACTCGCCGACATCTCCCCGTCGGGGAGCTGGGTGCCGGCGGCCGGGGACTCCTCGGTGAAGTCGAAGTCGAGCGTGGTGGGCATCGTCGCGACGACGCCGCTCACGCCGTCGGCCGCGGGGGTCGCGTCGGCGGCCCGGAAGGTGGTGGTGACGTCGGACCCGTCGGGGCTGGTCGCGATCGCCGACAGCGATACCGAGCCGTTGCCCTGGCCGCTGCCGGTGCCGCCGCCGGTCGGGATCGCGGTCGAGGTGAAGTCGATCGTCCACGAGTACGCCTCGCCGAAGACCCCGGTCGCGGTGATCACGAGGCGGTGGTCCCCGGCGCGCATGCCGGGCCCGATCTCGTCGCCGGGCTCGACGGCCTCACCGTCGAGCCGGTAGCTCCAGTTGGTCGCATGGTCGGCGTTGGTGACCTCGACGTCGAAGGTCGTGGGCTCGGTGAGGTGGTCGCCCTTCGCGGGGACGGTGCGGTCCAGCCGCACCTGCGCTCCGGGGACGCTGCCGAGCTCGGCGGCGTACAGCGAGCCGATCTGGGCGGTGTCGAGGGCCCGGCTGTAGACGCGGGACGCCGCGATGGTGGTGGGGGCGTAGAACTGCGCGCCCTCGTTGTTGGCGGCGTCCGCGCCGAGCACCCACTGGGTCGCGGTCGCCGACGGCTTGCCGAGCGCGCCGGGGGCGGCGCCGGACTCCTGCAGGAGGCCGTTCACGTAGAGGTGGGCGCTCGCGCCGTCCCAGACGCCGACGGCGTGGTACCAGCGTCCTGGCTGCATGGGCATGCCGACGCCTCGGTAGGAGCCTCCGGTGTGGGGGTTGAAGGTGAGCTCGTCGCCGTAGATCGCGATGGACGTGCCGCCGGCCTCCTTCGAGGAGCAGATGTCCTCCTCCTGCGCGGCGGGGAGCGGCGCGTCGAACTTGAAGGTGCACTCGATGCTGTAGCCGTTCGCCAGCGCGTCCCACTGCTCGTAGAAGCGGTAGCCGTAGGCGTCGTCGACGCCGTCGAAGACGCCGACCTTGCGGCCGAGCGCCGAGTCGTCGGTGATGGTCGGCGCGCCCCAGGTCTTCAGCGCCAGGCCCTGGGCGTGGTCGGTGGGGGTGCCGTCGGCGAAGTCGACGTCGAGGATGTCGGCCTTCGGCACGGTGACCTCGAAGCCGTACTCGGCGGCCGCGGCGGCCACCTCGGCGGCGTTGAGCTTCTTCGACCAGACCCGGCTGCCGAGGAAGGACGCCGGCGGCGCCCACTGTCCGACGCCGGTCGGCGATGCGTCACCACCGATCACGAAACGGTGCGTCGCGGCGTTCGGCGGGGCGAGGAAGGCGCCGGTCGCGGGCGTGGAGCCCACCGGGGCGCCGTTGAGGTAGAGGGTGAGGCTCGCGCCGTCCCAGACCGAGACGGCGTGGTACCAGGTGTTGCCCTCGATCGGGCTCAGCACGCGGCGGTAGTCACCGCCGATGTGGGCCATGGTGCCGAGAGTGCCGCCGGTGACGTACAGCGACAGGCCACCTGCCTCCTTGGAGGAGCACAGGTCCTTCTCGCTGCCGATCGGCATCGTGGTGTCGACCCGGAAGACGCACTCGACCGCGAAGCCGTCGGTGATCTTGCTCCACTGGCCGGCCCAGTCGAAGGACACCGCGTCGTCGGCGAGCTGCGGGTTGCCGCTCGGGGCGGTCACCTGCATGATCTGGCCGCGGTCGGCGTCGGTGGTGTAGGTCGGCGTGCCCCATTCGGTGCGGGGCAGGCCCTGGGCGCGGTCGGTCGCCGTCGCGCCGTCGAAGTCGACGTCGAGAAGGTCTGCGGCCGGGAGGGGAGCCGGCTCGGCGGGATCGGGGGCCGCGGCGCTGGATGTCGCGCTGCCGAGGGTGGCCAGGACGCCGACCACGAGCGCGACGGCGAGGCCGAGGGCCAGCCCGGCGAACCCGGACCGGTGTGGCGGAGCTGAACGAACGTGTCGTGCGGTCACGACTGGTTCTCCTTCGTCGGTGTGAGAGGGGTGGTGCGATGACGCCGGAGCCACAGGACCCCGGCGAGAACGAGGAATGACAGGCCGAGTACCGCGCCCATCTGGATCGCCGCGCTGCGGCCGAGGTGTGGTCCGTCGGTGTCGTTGGTGTCGTCGGGCGCGGCGTGCTCGCCCGAGGCCGGCGGGGGCGCGGCGGCGGCCGTGGCGCCCGCGTCGACCAGCGCGGCGCTCGCCTCGGGAAGCTGCCAGGTGTGGCTGGTGGCGTCGGCGCTGTAGACGGTGCGCTGTCCGTCGGGTCCGCTGGCCAGCGTGCGGTAGGCCTCGTGCAGGTCGAGGAGGGTCGACACCTCGACGTCGGCGGTCTGGGGGAGTGCCGGCCGCCCGGCCGCGTCCGGGCAGCCGAACTGGAGGGTGGCGCCCTGCTTGATCAGGTCGCCGACGGCGACGACCTCGCCGGTGCACGTCTCGCCGTCGACGGCGACCTCGATGTGCTCGAGCAGGTAGTCGTGGAGCTCGGCCGACTCCGCGACGGCCGTCGCGTCGCCGTCCTCGTAGGTGATCGCGCCGTCGAGGAGGACCCGATCCTCAGGCAGCACGCCCAGGGAGATGCCGAGGAGCGTGAGGTCGTCGGACATGCCGACCCGCCACACCACCTGGACGGTCGGGCCGCTGCGGCCGACCTCGATCGTCTGCGGGTCGCCGAACGGATGGGCAGCGACCTCCGCCCCCGCAGGCGCGGTCGAGGCGATGCTCAGTGCGAGCGGAGCGAGGAGGAGGGCGACCAGCAGGAGGGGCAGCCGGGCGAGCCGGGGGGCGCTCATGCCCCGACCAGCCCGGAGACCGCGCCGAGGGAGATCCCGACGCCGATGAGGGTGATCGTCACCGCTGCGACCGCGGGCCCGACGAGGGTGGCGAACCGCAGCGTGCGGTGCGATCGTGCGGCTCGGGCGACGACGTCGCGTCCGGCGAGGGCGAGCAGGCCGACGCCGAACAGCACCGCGGCCAGGCCGAGCCCGAAGGTGATCACCAGGGCCAGCGCGAAGCCCGAACGCCCCGTGAACAGGCCGGTGACCAGGACCAGGAAGGCCGTGGGCGAGGGCACCAGCCCACCTGAGATGCCGAGCAGGATGACGCCCGGCCGGGTGCGACGGCGTGAGCCATCGATCTCCGGTGCGACCGAGACGCGCTCCAGGGTGGCGGTCTGCCCGTGCCCGTGGCCGTGTCCGTGGCCGTGCCCGTGCCCGTGTCCGTGGCCATGTCCGTGACCGCCGCCGTCGCGGACCGCTCGCCTGACGAGGAACGCCCCGACGCAGATCACGATGAGCCCGCCGGCCAGCTGCAGGATCCCGGTGAGCTGCTCGAGCCGCACCAGGTCCGAGAGGGAGAGGAAGGTCCACGCCAGGGCGACCAGCAGGACCGAGACGGTGTGCATCAGTGCGACGCTGCCGCTCATCCAGGCGGCGTCGCGAACCCGGCCCTCGGAGCCGACCAGGTACGCCGCCGCGAGACTCTTGCCGTGTCCGGGCCCGATCGCGTGGGCGGCACCGGCGATGAACGCCACCACGAAGGCGACCGGCACGAAACCCGGCGCGGTGACCAGCCCGACGAGTCGCTCGCCCCATGCGGTCGCGAACGAGAACTCGAACGAGGTCGGCCACGGCACCGACAGCATCGAGTGGGTGGTGGGCACGGAAAGCAGGGCAGCAGGGGGCATCGGCACTCCGAGGGTCGACGTCGAGACGAGCCGCAGCGCGCGCCCTGGACCCCCGGGCGGCGACCGCGCCCGTCAACCCAACTGGGCCGGCCCCACCTCCGACCGACCCTGAGGTGGACCGTGCGGGACCGGTGCGTGAACAGTTCGGCGGACGCGACGCCCTCGAGGGGCGTGTCTCCCAATTCATGGCGGCGCCGGACGCCGCCTAGGCCGCACGCCGACGGACACCGCAGCTGCTTTGAATACGCCCGGTATGCCCACGCACCTGCGGCACCGTCATCGCACGACCTAGACGACGCCGGCATCCACCAGCAATAGGAAGACACGCCCTAGACTCGGGAACGCCATGAGCGACCTGTCAGATCAGAGCCCCGAGGCCCCCGCGCCGCGCCCCGCCGAGACCTTCGAGGAGGCCGAGGACGCGCTGCTGTCTCGGTGGCCCGAGCACAAGCTGGAGCCCTCGCTGGACCGGATCCGCGCCTTCACCGAGATCCTCGGCGATCCGCAGACGGCCTACCGCTCGGTGCACCTGACCGGCACCAACGGCAAGACATCCACCGCCCGGATGATCGAGGCGCTCCTGCGCGCCCTCGACCTGCGCACCGGCCGGTTCACCTCACCGCACCTGGAGAGGATGTCCGAGCGCATCGTCATCGACGGTGAGCCGCTCGACGACGAGACGTTCGTCCAGGCGTTCAACGACATCGCGCCCTACACCCACCTGGTCGATGCCGACCAGCCCTACCCGCTCAGCTTCTTCGAGACGATCGTCGCGATGGCCTACGCCGCCTTCGCCGACGCCCCGGTCGACGTCGCCGTGGTCGAGGTCGGGATGGGCGGTGCGTGGGATGCCACCAACGTCATCGACGCAGACGTCGCGGTCGTGCTGCCGATCTCGGTCGACCACGCCAGCTACCTCGGCGACACGCCGGCCGCGATCGCCGAGGAGAAGGCCGGGATCATCAAGGCCGGCTCCACGGTGGTCTCCGCGGCGCAGGAGCCCGACGTCGCCGCGGTGATCGCCGACCGGGTCGCGGAGGTCGGCGCGACGCTGGTGCGCGAGGGCGTCGACTTCGGCGTGGCCAGCCGCGCCGCCGCCGTCGGCGGTCAGGTCGTGACCCTGCGCGGGCTGCGCGGGGTGTACGAGGAGGTCTTCCTCCCGCTCTTCGGAGCCCACCAGGCCCAGAACGCCGCGGTCGCTCTCGCGGCGGTCGAGGCGCTCGCCGGCGAGCAGCCCCTCGACGACGAGCTGGTGCGCGAGGCGTTCGCCTCGGTGGCCTCGCCGGGCCGGCTCGAGATCGTGCGCCGTAGCCCCACCGTCATCCTCGACGCCGCTCACAACCCGCACGGTGCCGAGGCGACGGCCGCCGCGCTGGAGGACTCCTTCCAGCTCGACCCGGTTATCGGCGTCATCGGGGTGATGGGCGACAAGGACGCCGAGGGCCTGCTGGCGGCGTTCGAGCCGCACCTGGCCCACGTCGTGTGCACCCAGAGCACCTCCGACCGCGCGCTCCCGGCCGCCGACCTCGCGCGGATCGCGGTGGAGGTGTTCGGCGAGGACCGGGTGACCGTCGAGCCGCGCCTCATCGACGCGATCGAGCAGGCCGCCACGCTCGCCGAGGCCGGTGAGGCGCTCACCAGCTCGCTGAGCTCGGGTGCGGTGCTGGTCACCGGCTCGATCGTCACCGTCGGTGAGGCCCGCACGCTGCTCAAGGGGCGCAGCGCGTGAGCCTTGATTCGGACGGAGATCCCCGCGGGCCCGCCGAGTACCACGCGCTCGAGGACCCCGATCGGACGCGCTCTCCCCGGCGCGGCATGTGCGCCGCGGTCCTGTCGCTGGAGGCGATCACCCTGGGCCTGAGCACGCCGGTGATGATCACCGTCGCCGACGTGCCCCCGAAGGTCGCCCTCCCGATCGGCCTTGGTCTGATGGTCGCGTGCCTGCTCGTCGCCGGGCTGCTGCGCCGCGAATGGGGCTACGTGCTCGGCTGGATCCTCCAGGTCGCCGCCATCGCCCTCGGCTTCTTCACCGCCACCATGTTCTTCCTCGGTGGGGTCTTCGCGGCGCTGTGGGCCACGGCCTACCTCCTGGGCCGCAAGATCGAACGCGACCGGGCGGCCGCCTACGCCGCCTTCGACGCCCAGCAGTAGGTCCAGCAGTAGGTCCAGCGTCGCCCCGAGACGGAGTCAGCTCCTCGCCAGACCGCGCCGCAGCGCGGCGAGCACCCGGTCGAGCTGGGCGTCGGTGACGCCGCCGAAGGCGACCACCAGGCCGGTGAGCGGCGAGGTGCGGGTGTAGTCGGCCAGGAGCGGGACGTCGAACCCGGCGCGGCGGGCCTCGGCCCGAGCGGTGCGGGCTCGCTCGGCGTCCATCAGCCAGGTGGAGTACATGCCGGCACTGGGCCCGGCGGCCGTCGCATATGGCGACATGGCCTCCACGACCCGAGGGGCTCGCTCGGCATAGACCCGGCGCGCCGACCGCACGACCTTGTCGACGTAGCCGTCGCGCAGGAGGGTGACGAAGGCGCGCTGCACCGGCCAGGGGACGGAGTCGTGGGTCGCGGCGCGACGTCGCCGGATCGCCTCACCGAGCTCGGGCGGCGGCACCATCCATCCCAGACGCAGGCTCGGAGCGACCGACTTCGACGCCGTGCCGAGGTAGGTGACGCGGGTGCGGTCGAGGGAGGCCAGTGCCGGTACCGGTGCGACGTCGTAGCGGAACTCCGAGTCGTAGTCGTCCTCCACGATCTGGGCCTCGGCCGTGGTCGCGGCAGCCAGCAGCGCGAGACGGTCGGCGGCCGACATCACGACGCCGAGGGGGTGCTGGTGGGCCGGCGTCACGTACGCCGCGGCGGCTCCGACCAAGGCGTGTGGGCCGACCGGTCGGCCGGCCGGCAGGTCGACCACCGCGCGACCCGCCGCCTGCACCGTGGCGACCGCCGCGCGGTAGCCGGGGTCCTCGGCTGCCACCGGACCGGGGCGCAGCTCGGCGAGCAGGTGGCGCAGGCCGTCGGTGGTGCCGCCGGTGACCACGACCTCCTCCGGGTCGCACCGCACGGCGCGAATCCGGCCGATCCGCTCGGCCAGCAGCCGGCGCAGCTCGGGCAGGCCGCGGGGATCGTCGTATCCGCGTGGCGGTGCGGCCGTCGACACCTCGCGCCAGGCGCGGCGCCAGCCGGCTGCATGCCGTGGGTCGATCCACGGCATCCCGGTGTCCAGCCGGAGCACCGGGCGCTTGTCGGTCTCGGGCGGACGCGACGGGATCGGAGCGATCGCGTGCCCCTGGGCCGCGACGTAGGTCCCCGCGCCCCGCCGCGTCTCGAGCCAGCCCTCGGCGACGAGCTGGTCGTAGGCCTGCTCGGTGACCGAGCGGGCCACGCCCAGGTCGGCGGCCAGGGCACGAGAGCTGGGGAGCCGCTCGCCCCGTGCCACGACGCCGTCGGCGAGCAGGGTCCGGATCGCCAGCGACAGCTGGCGGTGCAACGGGTCGGCTGCCCGGCGGTCGAGCGTGACCGGGAGGATCGGCACAAAGTGTCCTGTTCGAGTCGTAGGAAACTGGACCGTTCGCCCAGGCCAGTTCTCTGTCAGCCTAGAGGGGTGAGTACCTCCGATCTGTCCCCGACCCCGCGCACCACGGTCCGGCGTGGGAAGGAGCGCGCGCTCGTCGATCGGGAGGAGATGTTCGCGCTGCTCGACGATGCCCTGGTCGCCCATGTCGGGGTCGTCGTCGACGGTCACCCCGTGGTGATCCCCGTGGCATTCGCCGTGGACCGCGACGGTCCGGACGCGGACGGCACGCTCTACATCCACGGCTCCGTCGCCGCGCGCTGGCTCACCGGAGCCGAGGACGCGACCGTGTGCGTGACCATCACCGAGCTCGACGGACTGGTGGCCGCGCGATCAGGCTTCCACCACTCGATGAACTACCGCAGCGTCGTGGTGATCGGGCCGGCCCGCATCGTGGCGGACCCCGAGGAGCGGGCCCGCGCGCTCGACCTCACCGTGGACCACATGATCGCCGGCCGCGCCGCGACGCTGCGGCCACACACCAAGAAGGAGCTGGCCGCCACCTCGGTCCTCGCCGTCGCGTTGCACGAGGCCTCGATGAAGAAGCGCGCCGAGGGACCCGTCGACGATCCCGAAGACGTCGCCGCCGGCGTCTGGGGCGGGGTGGTGCCGCTGCGCCGGGTCAGCTCCGGTCCGGTCTCGGGAGCCGACTCTCACGACGAGGTGCCCGCCGACGTGCTCGCCGCCGCGGCCCGGTTCACCTGACGCCGGTCCGCCACGTACGGGGTCCGCCACGTACGGGGTCCGCCACGTACGGGGTCCGCCACGTACGGGGTCCGCCACGTACGGGATCTCCCACGTGCGGGAGCCGCCACGTGCGGGAGCCGCCACGTACGGGATCGTCCACGCACGGGATCCCGTGCGGCGCGGTGCCGCGCCGCGGCACTACGCTGCCGGTCATGACGCAGCGCACCCTCGTCCTTCTCAAGCCCGACACGGTTCGCCGCGGTCTCGTGGGGGAGGTCCTGTCCCGGTTCGAGGCCAAGGGACTCACGATCGTGGCCATGGAGCTGCGCACCATCGACGGCGAGATGGCCGACCGCCACTACGCCGAGCACGTCGACCGCGACTTCTACCCGCCGCTGCGGGACTTCGCCACCAGCGGACCGCTCGTCTCGCTCGTGCTCGAGGGGGACGAGGCGATCGACGTCGTGCGCGCGCTCAACGGCGCGACCGACGGCCGCAAGGCCGCCCCCGGCACGATCCGCGGTGACTTCTCACTCTCCAACCGCGAGAACCTCGTGCACGCCTCGGACTCGCCGGAGTCCGCGGCCCGCGAGATCGCGCTCTGGTACCCCGCGCTCAGTTGATTCTCAGATTCGTCGTTTCCTCCGGTCGGCGCCGGGGGAGGCTCACCGGGCATGAGCCACTCGGATCCGCTCCCTGATCCCTTCTGGCGGGCGTTCCATCGCCGTCAGCCCGACGTCGACCTGGTCCTCCTGCCACCGGCCCATCCCGCCGAACAGTCGACGGCCCGCACCGCCGAGCGAGCCCTCGACGACGCCGCAGCCGCGGCCACCCTGACCCGCATCGAGCACACCCTGCACGCGATCTGCGCGGGGCTCGCGCCGCCGGTGGACGCGGCGCCCTCGGCGCGCTGGTCCTACGACGCCGACCCCGGCCGGATCCGCGCGACCGCTCAGGTCGTCGAACGGCGCGCCGACGGACTCCAGGTGCTACTCGCGCTCGCCGGACGGCTGGACGACGACGGGTGGGTCCTCACCCGGCCACCGGCCAAGGTCGCGCGGCTGCTGGCCCGCCGCGGCGACCTCGAGCTCGCGGCGTCCTACGCCGAGCCCGGCGGCGTCCTGCTCCTCACGCTGGCCACCACGCCCTACGACGTCGGCGTCGACCGTGCCCGCACGGTGGTCCGCGCCGTCCGAGGCCGGGCGAGCTGAGGTGGCCGGCGAGAGCTCGTGGGAGGTCGTGCCGGCCACGGTCGGCGTCGTCTCGCGCCGCTGGGACGAACAGCATCTGGACCTCCAGGCGGCAGCCGGCCAGATCCGCGACGCCGGGACCAGCGGATTCACCGCCGCGGTCACCGGGCCGGCCCGCCGGTTCCTGACCACCTGGGACCGCCACGCCACCGGGCTGGGGAACACCTGCGAGACCACGGCCGACGGCCTGCGGGTCGCGATCGAGGACTACCTCGCCACCGACCGGGCGACCGAGGCCGAGATCGGAGCGCTCGATCCCTATCGCGAGGAGGAGCGCTGATGGCAACCCCCGTCGCGCTCGTCACGCTGCCGACACTTCCACGCCGCCCGCGCCCGGTCCCGCCCCTCACCGTGGCCCCGGAGTCGGTCCGCACCTGCGGAGCCCAGCTGCTGGCCGCCTCCGCGCAGGTCGACGACCTCGGCACCTTCATCGCGGGAAAGGCCCGCGCCGGCGACTGGCACGGCACCGGCTCCACCTCGTACCACGCGACCCTCCCGCCGCTGGGTCGTCAGGCGGACGCGATGTCGCTGGCCCTGCGCGGTGTCGCGCAGCGGGTCGACGCGCACGCCGACGAGATGGAGTCGCTGGTCCGCCGGCGTACGGACCTGCTGGAGATGCGCACCGGCCTCGACGCCGAGATCGATGCCCTCGAGGCTCGCGCCGCGGCCGGTCCCACCGCGGAGGAGGTGGTCGCCCTCGGCGACGACTGCGTCAGGGTCCAGGGGAGGGTCGAGGCCTACGAGGCCGACGTGACCCTCTGGCGCGGCGACGTGTCCGCCGAGGAGAGCGAGATGGTCGCTGCGTTCGAGCGCGTGCTCGACCTCGACGCCGTCGACCGGTTCTACGGCGGCGTGCCGGATCCGGCGGACGCCGCACTCGCCCGCAGGCCCGGAGCCGGCGCGAGCGCCACCGAGGTCAACGACTGGTGGGACAGCCTGACCTCGACCGAGCAGGCCGCGATCATCGCCGCCGCACCCGGTTCGATCGGCAACCTCGACGGCATTCCCGCCTCCGCCAGGCACGCCGCGAACGCCGTCGCGCTCGACCGCGATCTCGCCGACTGGGGCAATGCCGAGTCGCAGGGCCTGCTCTCCGAGGAGGAGGAGCGTTGGCTGGAGAACGCCCGGGCCGCCCGCGACGCCCGCGACGAGATCGAGAACCGCACCGACCCGGTCACCGGTGAGCCGATCCTCGCGCAGATCTACATCTACGACCCCACCGCCTTCGACGGCGACGGCGCGATCGCCATCTCCGCGGGCGACCTCGACACCGCCGACAACGTCGCGGTCGTGGTGCCCGGGCTCGGGACCGACGCCGAGAGCGCGCCCTACCAGGCCGATCGCGCGGCCACGCTGTATGAGTCCTCACGCTTCCTCGACCCCGACGAGACCAACGCCTCGATGTTCTGGATCGGCTACGACGCCCCCGACAACCTGCCGTGGGACGAGGGCTGGGACTGGGCGCAGGTGGTCAACGAGGACCTCGCCACGCAGGGCGGCGAGCACCTCGCCGACACCATCGACGGACTGCGCGCCGCTCGCGACGGCGACCCCGCGCATCTCACCGCGATCGGGCACTCCTACGGCTCGACCACCACCGGCCACGCCGCGCACGACCACGGTCTCGACGTCGACGAGATCGTCGTCGTGGGCAGTCCCGGACTGGGCGGGGACACCGACCAGGCCAGCGACCTGGGCATCGATCCGGACCACGTGTGGGCCGGATCGAACAGCCGCGATCCCGTCGCGCAGCTGGCCAACGACGGGTGGGTCCACGGCGAGCTGCTCGACGGCGCGGGGCTGGGGGACGACCCGGTCGAGGACGACTTCGGCGCCAACCGGTTCGAGGCCGAGGACGTCTCGCGGCCAGATCACATCGACTTCGGGCAGCACTCCCTCTACTTCGAGCACAACACCGAGTCGCTCTACAACATCAGCCAGATCGTCAACGGCGACGGCGCCACCGAGGCCACCCAGGCCGGTCATGTCCACGATCCCTGGTGGGGCGGCCCGCAGGACCCCGAGTGGGACCGCGACCCGTCGACCACCACCACCCAGCCCAGATCTCAGTCAGGTAGCCGGTCGGTCTCCTCCGGAGGCTCGTCCGGCCCCTGGTAGGAACCCGGCACCGAGTTCCGCGACACGCCCCCGCGCCTGCGTCGTCCCACCAGCCCCACTGCTTACGCTGGCTACCGGGTACGGCGTCTCGTGCGCGACGCCATGCCACCTTCCCCCGATTCGCGCACGACCAGTGAGGCACGCGCGCATGGCGAACAGCATCATCGGCCGCGACATGGCCGTGGATCTCGGCACCGCCAACACGCTGGTCTACGTCCGCCGCAAGGGCGTGGTGCTCGACGAGCCGAGCGTCGTCGCGCTCAACGACACCACCGGCGAGGTCCTCGCCGTAGGGCACGAGGCCAAGCGGATGGTGGGCCGCACCCCTGACAACATCACCGCGCTGCGGCCCCTCGAGGACGGTGTCATCGCCGACTTCGAGGCCACCGAGCAGATGCTGCGCCACTTCATCCTGCGGGTCCACCGGCGCCGCTACTTCGCCAAGCCGCGCATGGTCATCTGCGTGCCGTCGGGGATCACCGCCGTCGAGCAGCGGGCGGTGAAGGAGGCCGGCTACCAGGCGGGCGCCCGGAGGGTCTACATCGTCGAGGAGCCGATGGCGGCCGCGATCGGCGCCGGGCTGCCGGTGCACCGGCCCACCGGCAACATGGTCGTCGACGTCGGAGGCGGCACCACCGAGGTCGCAGTCATCTCCCTCGGCGGCATCGTCACCAGCCTGAGCATCCGGACCGCCGGCGATGACCTCGACCAGGCGATCGTGAACTGGATGAAGAAGGAGCACTCCCTGATGCTCGGGGAGCGCACTGCCGAGGAGATCAAGATGACCCTCGGCTCGGCCTTCCCGACCAGCGACGAGCCGGTCGCCGAGGTCCGTGGGCGGGACCTGGTCAGCGGGCTCCCGCGCACCATCGAGGTGAGCGCCAGCCAGATCCGCAAGGCGATCGAGGAGCCGCTGCACTCGATCGTCGACGCCGTCCGGGTCACCCTCGACCAGACGCCGCCAGAGCTCGCCGGCGACATCATGGACCGCGGCATCGTGCTCACCGGCGGTGGCGCGCTGCTGCGCGGACTCGATGAGCGCCTGCGCCACGAGACCGGGATGCCGGTCCACGTGGCCGAGAATCCGCTGCTCTCCGTGGCGATTGGCGCGGGCCGGTGCGTCGAGGAGTTCGAGGCCCTCCAGCAGGTGCTGGTCGCCGACACCAGGCGGGTGCGATGAGATCGTTCCGGCAGCGCCGCTTCGGCCACGCCCGGAGCGAGGGTGAGGGCTCCCAGCCCGGCACTCCGCCCCGATCGCTGGTGCTCGCACTGGTGCTCGCCTGCGCCAGCCTGATGGTGCTCGACCAGAGCGGCTCGGTGCTCGACCCGGCCCGCCGTGCGGTGGGGGAGGTCGTCGGGCCCGCGCAGTCGGTCACCGCCGACGTCGTCCGCCCGATCGTCGAGTTCCCCGACCGGCTCGAGCGCCAGGACCAGCTGCGCGCCGACCTCGCCGCGCTCGAGGCCGAGAACGACGACCTGCGCTCCAAGGTGCGCACCTCCGGCCTGGACCGCAACCGCCTGGCCGAGTACGACGGCCTCACCTCGGCCGCGGAGGAGATCGGGGCGGCGCTGGTGCCCGCCCGGGTGATCGGCATCGGGGCCTCCCAGTCGTTCTCGAGCACCGTCACCATCGACGCCGGCTCCGACTCCGGCATCACCCCCGACCTCACCGTGGTCAACAACGACGGTCTGGTCGGCCGAGTGCTGCGGGTCACCAGCACGACGGCCACCGTGCTCCTGATCGTCGACCCCGACTCCGCCGTCGGCGCGCGGGTGGCCGACGACATGGAGCTCGGCTTCCTCACCGGCCGCGGCGACCTCGGTGGCGACGCCCGCCTCGACCTCGAGCTGGTCGACCAGACCGTGGTGCCGCACAAGAACGACGTGGTGGTCACCTGGGGGAGCAGCCAGGGCCAGAGCCCGTACGTGTCCGGTGTGCCGGTCGGCGAGGTCGTGTCGGTGTACTCGAGCGTCCGGGAGACCAGCCAGCGCGCCGTCGTCGATCCGTTCGTCGACTTCGCCGCCCTCGACCTGGTCGGCGTGGTCGTGCCGTCCGGGACCCGCAGCGACCGCGCCGTGATCGAAGCCGACGGGAGCCTGCGATGAGCGCGCCCACCAGCACCCCCACGCGCACCGGCCGGCTGCGTGACCTCGGCGCCGGCCGCGGACCGAGCCGGCTCACCGGACTGCCGGGGCTCGGAATCGCTCGGGGCGCGTTCGTCGCCCTGGCGGTCGGGGTCGCGCTGCTGTTCCAGACCACGGTCTTTCCGCACTTCCACTGGCACGGCGTCGGCCCGAACCTCGTCCTCCTCGTCGTCGTGGCCAGCGGCCTGGCCCGCGGCGCGCACTTCGGCATGGTGGCCGGGTTCGCCGCGGGCCTCCTGCTCGACCTTGCGCCGCCGGCCGACCACGCCGCCGGTCGGTGGGCGCTGGCCCTGATGGCGGTCGGGTACGTCGCGGGCCGGGTCCGGCAGGACGCGCCCGCCGGCGTCGGGGGTGCGCTCGCGGCCGTGGCCGCCTGCTCGTTCCTCGGCTCCTCGATCTTCGCCCTGACCGGCCTGGTGCTCGACCCCGGTGTCGGCGTCCCCGACCTGCTCGAGGTCGTCCTCGCCGGCGTGGTGTGGGACCTCGTGCTCGCCGCGTTCGTGGTCCCGGTCGTGCTGCGCGGGCTCGCCGCGCTCGACCCCTCGACGGACCGCTCGTGACGGCGCCGGCGGCAGCCACCGCGACCCGCAGCCGGCTGCGGCTCGTCGTCATCCAGGCGCTGGTCTTCTCGCTGTTCGCGACACTGCTGGTCCGCCTGTACTACCTCCAGGTCGTCAGCGGCGAGGAGTACCAGGGACGCGCCGCCGCCCAGTCGGTCCGGGAGATCGTCGTCCAGCCGACCCGCGGACTCATCGTCGACGACCAGGGACGCCCGCTGGTCACCAACCGGCTCACGTGGGTCGTGTCGCTGGACCGCAACGTGCTCGACAAGCTCGACGACCACGACCGCCGGGTCCTGCTGCGCCGCGTGTCGCGCGTGGTGGACGTGAAGCCGCGACGGATCGAGAAGAAGCTGGTCAGCTGCGGCGCCGAGGGCTCCGAGCCCGGCGTGTGCTGGAACGGGTCGCCCTACCAGCCCGTGCCGATCGCCTCCGACATCGCCCAGCGCAAGGCCCAGCAGTTCCGCGAGCAGCCCGAGGACTACCCAGGCGTCGTCGTCGACCAGCAGAGCGTGCGGGCCTACCCGCAGCCGTTCGGCGTCAACGCCGCCCACCTGCTCGGCTACCTGAGCCCGATCACCGAGGACGAGCTCGACGCCGCCGAGGGTGACGGCGACCGCTCGGTCAACGGCGCCTCCGTGGTCGGCCGTGCCGGGATCGAGCAGCAGTACGACAAGTGGCTGCGGGGGATGCCCGGCTACGACCAGGTCGACGTCGACTCGATGGGCCGGGTGATCGGCGACCACGACCGCGTGGAGGCCCAGCCCGGCGACACCCTGGTCACCTCGATCGATGCGAAGGTGCAAAGCGTCGCCGAGCAGCAGCTCCACGAGGCGATCACCACCGCTCGCGCCACCCGCGACCCCGTCACCGGCCGCAACTACGTCGCCGACTCCGGCGCCGTCGTCGTCCTCGAGGCCGACACCGGTCGCGTGGTCGCCGCCGCCAGCCAGCCGACCTACGACCCCTCGGTGTGGGTCGGGGGCATCACCAAGAAGCAGCTGTCCGCGCTGTACTCGGAGAAGTCCGGGACGCCGCTGCTCAGCCGCGCCACTCAGGGACAGTTCGCGCCGGGCTCGACGTGGAAGCCGTTCATGACGGCCGGAGCACTCACTCACGGCTACAGCCCCGACACCCGGCTGGACTGCTCGTCGTCGTTCCGGGTGGGCAACCGCGACTTCAAGAACTACGAGTCGGGCGCCTACGGCTCCATCTCGTTCGCCCAGGCCCTCGAGGTCTCCTGCAACACGTTCTTCTACCGGGTCGGCTACGACTACTGGCAGCGCTTCGGCTCCGACGTCGGCGACGTCGACGCGCCCGACCCGCTCGTGGCCGAGGCCAAGAAGTTCGGCTTCGGCTCCGAGACCGGCATCGACCTGCCGGGGGAGGCATCGGGTCGCATCGCCGACCGTCGCTGGAAGCGGGCCTACTACAACTCGATGAAGGACTACTACTGCGGCATCGCCGACAAGCCGCAGGACTCCGACACCTCCGACTTCGTCTACAAGTTCGCCCGCGAGTTCTGCGTCGAGGGCTACGCCTATCGCGCCGGCGACGCCGTCAACTTCGCGATCGGGCAGGGCGACACGATCGTCACGCCACTCCAGCTCGCCCGTGCCTACGGCGCGATCGCCAACGGCGGCACGCTCTACGAGCCGCGGGTGGCCCGCGCGGTGGTGGCCGCCGACGGCACCGTGGTGCGCAACATCGCGCCGAAGAAGGCCGGCACGGTGGACCTGCCCGACCATGTGATCGGCTACCTCGACGAGGCCCTCAAGGGCGTCACCCGGCAGGGCACGATGGCCTGGCGGATGGACGGCTTCCCGCTCGAGGAGGTCCCGATCCGCTCCAAGACCGGCTCGGCCGAGGTCTACGGCAAGCAGTCGACCTCCTGGGTCGCCTCCTACTCCGACGACTACGTCGTGGTGATGATGGTCAGCCAGGGCGGCACGGGCTCGGGCACCTCGGGGCCGGGGATCCGCAAGATCTGGGAGGCGCTGTACGGCGTCCGCGACGATCAGGTGGTGCCCGACCGGGCCGCCATCCCCGGCACCACGCTTCCTGGGGACCTGCCGGTCTTCCAGGACAACGGCTCGATCCTGCCGCCCGCGCGGTCCAAGGACGACTGAGCGACGCACATGGAGGTGAGCGAACGATGAAGACCGTGCCCGGCCTGGACCGGATCCTGCTGGCGGCAGTGGTCGCGCTGAGCGTGATCGGCTGCCTGCTCGTCTGGTCCGCGACCAGCGCCCGCGCCGATCTCACCGGTGGCGACCCACGGGCGTTCCTGGAGAAGCAGATCGTCAACGTCGCCATCGGGCTCGGCCTGCTGCTCGTCGTCTTGATGACCGACCACCGGTGGGTGCGCATCATGGCGCCGCTGGTCTACCTGGCCTCGATCGGCGGCCTGGTCCTCGTGCTCGCCATGGGCACGGTCGTCAACGGCTCCCGGTCGTGGCTGATGATCGGCGGCCTGTCGATCCAGCCCTCGGAGTTCGCCAAGCTCGCCGTCGTGATCGGGATGGCGCTGGTCGTCGCCGAGCGCGCCGAGGGACGCCGGCGCGGCCGGGTCGGCCTCGGCGACGTGATCGCGCTGCTGCTCATCGCCGCGATCCCGGCCGCCCTGATCCTGCTCCAGCCCGACCTCGGCACGATGCTGGTCCTCTCGGCCACCGTCTTCGGTGTGCTCGCCGCCGCCGGGACGCCGCGCCGGTGGCTGTTCCTGGTGGCCGGCGGCGGTCTCGGCGCCGTCGTGATCGCCGTCTCGGCCGGGGTGCTCGAGGACTACCAGATCGACCGCTTCCTCGCCTTCATCAACCCCGACCTCGACCCGCGCGGTGCCGGCTACAACGTCGAGCAGGCGCGCATCGCCATCGGCAACGGCGGCCTGTGGGGGCAGGGCCTGTTCGACGGCTCGCAGACCCGGGCCGGCTTCGTGCCGGAGCAGCACACCGACTTCGTCTTCACCGTGGCCGGCGAGGAGCTCGGCCTCGTCGGCGCCGGGCTGATCATCGCGCTGCTCGGCGTCGTGCTGTGGCGCGCGCTGCGCATCGCCCGGCGCACCGACGACGTGTTCGGCCGGGTCGCGGCCGCCGGGATCGCCTGCTGGTTCGGCTTCCAGGCCTTCCAGAACATCGGCATGTGCCTGGGCATCATGCCGGTCACCGGCGTCCCGCTGCCCTTTGTGTCCTACGGCGGCAGCTCGATCTTCGCCTCGATGCTCGCCGTCGGCCTGCTCCTCAACATCTCCCGGCGGGCCGCCGAGTCGCCGGCGGCTCGACTGCAGCCGACGTCGCGCGTGCTGGTTCGCGTCTGAGGCCACGAGGCGGCGCCGCGACTTGTCGGGTGAAATCTGAACTTCGCGGCCGGGATATCGCCCGACAAGTTCAGGTTTCCCCGGTCGACCGGGGAAATCCCGGACCGGGCACAATGGGCCCGTGCTCACGGTCCGCGTCCTGCCGCGCCGGGGGATCCCCCTGCGCGCGGCATGCGCGAGCCTCGAGGTCACCGGGGTCCTCACTCTGGGTCACGTGTGGGCCGGTGGTGTCCTGCCGTCGCTGCCGTGGCTGGCCGCGATGGCGGCCGTGGTCTTCGGTGCCGGCCTGTTGGTGCTCCGCGGCCGGATCCGTCCCCTGGTCGCCGTGCCGGCGCTGGTCGCGGTGCAGCTGCTGCTGCACGCCTGGCTGAGCGCCCTGACCATGGGCGGCGCCCACCACGAGCACCTGGGCAGCGCGCACGGAGCCGCCCTGGCGCCCGCGATGCTCGCCGTGCACGTCGCCGGGGGCCTGTTCACCGCGCTCGCGTGGGAGCTGCGCGCCCGCGTCGTCGACGTCGTGGTCACCTGGACTCGCCTGACGAGCCCGCCCTATCTCCTCGCCCGCCGGGCCCCCGCCCCGGTCTTCGGTCCGACTGCCTGGTCGCGCCGCTTCGTCGTCTCCGCCGCCCCGCGCCGCGGACCGCCCGCGCGCCCGCTCCTCACCCCTGCCTGAATACGCCTGCCTGAATCCACCGGGGAGGCGAGTCGGCGCATCTGTGCGCCGACTCGGCACTGGCTGCCGCCCCGACCCACGTACTTCGCGCGCTCAAGCGCGCCCTTCGACGAAGGAAGAAAACCTCATGAACCTGCGACCCAGTCGCCGCGCGCTCGCGCGCCTCGGTGCCGCCGCCGGCGGTACCACCGTCCTCGCGCTCGCCCTCGCGGCGCCCGCCTCCGCGCACGTCACCGTGACGCCGTCCGACACCGCGGCCGGTGCCTACACCGTGCTCACCTTCAGTGTCGGGCACGGCTGCGAAGGCTCGCCGACCACCGGGATCCGGATCCAGATCCCGGAGGGGATCAACTCGGTGACCCCGACGCGCACGCCGTTCTACGACGTCACCAAGCAGACCAAGAAGCTCGACCCGCCGGTCACCGACGCGCACGGCAACCAGCTCACCGAGCGCGTCGACACCGTCACCTACACCGCGAAGACGCCGCTGCCCGACGGCATCCGCGACACCTTCGAGCTCTCGCTCCAGCTGCCCGAGGACGCCGCCGGACAGGACCTGGCGTTCAAGACGATCCAGACCTGCCAGACCGGTGAGACGGCGTGGATCGAGATCCCGGCCGAGGGCCAGTCCGAGGACGACCTAGCCAGCCCGGCGCCGGCGTTCACCGTCACCGACGCCGAGGGCGACGGCCACGGTCACGGCGAGATGGCCGAGACCGGCGAGACCGGCGAGACGGCCGGGGACGCCGGGGACGGCACCCAGTCCGACACCTCGGAGGAGGCCGCCACGGACACCGACGCCGGCGACTCCGACGACTCCGGGAATGGTCTGGCGATCGCCGGCCTGGTGGCCGGCATCGCGGGCATCCTGGTCGGCGGGTTCGCGCTGATGCGCGGCCGCGGCAACGGCAGCGGAACCGCGAACAGTTGACCAGGGTCCCGCGGTCGCTGACGGCCGCGGGGCTGGCGCTGGCCGCCCTCCTCGTCCTCGCCGCAGGACTGGTGGTGGGGGCGGCGGCGCCGGCCTCCGCCCACGCGACGCTCGTCGGCACCGACCCCACCGAGGGGGAGGTGCTGACGAGCACGCCCGACGTCGTCACCCTCACCTTCGACGAGGCGGTCTCGGTGCCCGCCGACGGCGTGCTGGTCTACGACGCCGCCGGCGAGCCGGTCGAGGCCGAGGTGCGCAGCGCCGACAAGCAGATCACCACCGACCTGCCGGAGAGTCTCGACGACGGCACCTACGTGGTGGTGTGGCGCGCGATCTCCGCCGACGGGCACCCGATCGCCGGCTCCCTCACCTTCTCCATCGGTGCGCCGAGCCCCGAGGTGGCCGCCCCCAAGACGCCGGAGGCCGACTCCGGGTCGGTCCGGACGGCGTTGAGCATCGCCCAGGGCATCAACTACCTCGGCCTGCTCGCGGCCGCCGGGCTGGTCGTGTTCCTCGCCTGGACGCTCGCGGGTGTCCGGATCGACGACGGCGTCCGGGACCGACTGCACCGGGTCTTGTGGTCGGCCGCCGGCCTGGCGTTCCTCGGGGGGATCGCCACGATCCCGCTCACCGGCGCCTACCAGCAGGGCCTCGCGATCACCCAGCTCGGGGAGTCGCAGGCCGTCGACCTCGCCTTCGTCGGCGACGACCTGCTCGTCGTCGGCCTCGAGGTGGTGGGTCTGCTCGTGGCGATGGTGACGATCACGCGCGCCGGCCTCGGCCCGCGCGGGCGCCGCCTGGCGATCGCAGCCGCGGCGGTGGCCGCGCTCGCACCGGCCCTCGTGGGCCACTCGCGTGCCATCGACCCCGTCTGGCTGGTCACCACGACCGACCTGCTGCACCTGGCGGCCGGCGCGACCTGGCTCGGCGGCCTCCTCGGGCTGGCGCTCACGCTGCGCTCGCTCAGCGGCCGCGAACAGGACGTCGCCCGTGTCCTCACCCGGTTCTCGGGTATCGCCGCGGCGCTGCTCGGCCTCCTCGCGGTCACCGGCGTGCTCATGGCGTGGCGCATCCTCGACGGCTGGCGGCCGCTGTTCGACACCTCGTACGGACGACTGCTGATCGTCAAGGTCGCCATCGCCGGAGTCGTCGCGATGGTGGCCGGCTACAACCGCCTGCGCCTGCTTCCCGCCGCCACCGGCGGGCTCGGCCACACCGCGCGACGCGACGCCGCACGTCGCGTCGGCCGCGCCGTCCGCGTCGAGGCTGGGCTGCTCGTCGTCCTGCTCGGCGTCACCGGATTCCTCACCAACCAGTCGCCGCGCGAGGCGCCGGTCGTGCGCGACCCCGTTGCCTCGCGGGTCGAGGTGGGCGTGCTCGACGAGTCCGCCACGGCCTCGGAGCAGGACGCCGCGAAGGTGCTCGCCACGCTCCTGCCCGGCACCCGCGGCGCGAACACGATCACCGTGCAGATCCAAGACGTCGGGGGCGAGCCGATCGACGGCGCCGCCGAACCCGTCCTCACCGTCCGCTCGGCCGACGGCGAGGTCGACCTGGGCACCCAGCCGGTGGTGCCGACCGGCGCCGGCACCTTCGTCGCCGACCTGGTGATCCCCGCGTCGGGCCAGTGGGTGCTCCAGGTGAGCCTGCGCGCCAGCGAGTTCGACAACCCGCTCACGACCGTCACATTCGAGGTGCGCTGATGCTCAGGAGTCCACGCCTGCTGATCGCCGTCGCGGCCGCGGTGGCCGTCGTCGTCGCGGTATCGATCGTGCTGCTCACCCGATCGACCGACGCCCCCGCCGATCCGGACCGGAAGGTGATCTCGCCCGCAGGCGAGGGCGAGAAGCACACCCACGTCAGGCTGATCGGCGACGGCACCACCCCCACCGCCGGCGGCTATCGGCTGGCCGAGGTGACCTTCCCGAAGCGCTCGCGGGAGATCGGCGACCTCACCTTCAAGATCCTCGACCCGCAGGGTGCGGTGGTCACCGACTACGTGGAGGAGCAGACCAAGCTCCTGCACCTCTACGTCGTCCGCGACGACCTCGTCGACTTCCGGCACCTGCACCCGGTACTCGGGGACGACGGCGTCTGGCGCGCCCGGGTCGACGTGGCCGACCCCGGCCGCTACCGGGTGATCGCCGAGTTCGCGCCGACCGCGCTGACCGACGGCAGCCAGGTCGTGCTCGGCACCCACGCCGTCGTCGAGGGCACGCCGCCACCGGCCGGACCGGCCCCCGAGAGCACCGGATCCGACGGGCTGGTGACCCTCACCGGCCCCGAGACGCTCCCCGCGGGCCAGGACAGCCGGTTCGAGATCGGCGTCAGCGACGGCGCCGACGGCGTCCTCAACCTCGGCACCTACCTCGGCTCCTACGCGCACCTGACCGGCTTCGACGTCGAGACCGGTGCCTTCGTGCACGCCCACCCGCTCGGTGCACCCACGGCCACCGACCGGGGGAGCGACCTGACCTTCCACACCTCTTTCGACGTCCCCGGCACCTACCGGCTGTTCGTGCAGGTGCGGGTCGACGGCTTCGTGCACACGGTCCCGTTGAGCGTGATCGTCCGGTAGCGGTTCGGGCCTCGGTGGGAGCGCCGCGGGACCCTCCGGGTCCGGGATTTCCCCGGTCGACCGGGGAAACCTGAACTTGTCGGGCGAAATATCGGCCGTCAAGTTCATGGATCAGCCGCCCAGTCGGACGCGAACTCGGGAGATCCGCCGGCCACGGCCGCCCGCTCCAGAGCGAGACGGGCCGGCGCTCACCCCGTCGATCGGAGCCAGGGGTCAGGGGTTGCGGCGCACCCGGATCGTCGGGCTGACGTCGCCGCGGCAGCCCGGCTTCGCCTTCACCTTGGCGAAGAAGCGTCCCTCGGTGCCGGTGTTGCCGGTCGACCAGTCGTAGGTGCCGTCCGCGTTCGGCTCGTCGCCGGTGGTGTCGGAGGCGAACAGGTGCGGGACGCCGTCGACCAGCTTGTAGACGCGGACCTCGCGCTCGGCCGCACATCGCACGGGACGGGTGCTGCCGAGCGTGCCGAACATGTCGGTGCCCTCGGAGTCGATGGTCACCGTGACCGGGGCGCGCGCGGCGCGGGCCGCGTCGTCTGCCGCGGTCGCGGGTCCGGTGGCGCCAGGCGCAGCGCTGATGGCCAGGCCGAGGGCGCCGGTGAGCAGGGTCAGGCCGAGGCCGGTACGGACGGCGTCGGCGGGGGTCGCGAACATGGCTTTCCTCTCCGGGGACGGATCTCGTCCTCCGCTCGCAAGGAGCGCCTCGGCGGCAGCCTGATACGTGTCAGAGCACCCCCGGGCGCCCTGTAAACTCATGCCTCACGGGCGCCTGTCGGACGGCGTCCCGAGTGCGTGGACCGCCGGTCCGCGTGCCGCGCTTCGATCGACCTTCGGAAGGCCGGATCCCTGCTCGCTCTCGTCCTGGCGCACGGCGTCGCCGCGGCCCTCGCGCCGGTGTTGGTTCGCGCGCTCGGACGCCGCGCGTTCCTCGCCCTCGCGCTCGCGCCCCTGGCCGCGGTGGTGTGGGCGTGCGCGCAGACCGGTGAGGTGCTCGACGGCGGCGTGATCGTCTCGTCGACGTCGTGGATCCCCGCGTTGGGCTTCGATCTGGTCTTCACCCTGGACGCGCTGCGCTGGCTGATGGTGCTCATCGTGGCCGGCATCGGCGTCGTGGTGCTCTTCTACTGCACCTGGTACTTCACCGACGCCTCGCGCGGGCTGGTCACCTTCGCCAGCAGCTTCATCGCCTTCGTCGGGGCGATGCTCGGCCTGGTCCTGGCCGACAACCTGCTGGTGCTGTTCGTGTTCTGGGAGCTCACCACGATCTCCTCCTTCCTGCTGATCGGGTTCAACCCGACCAGTGCCGCGAGCCGCCGCGCCGCGGTGCAGGCGCTCCTGGTCACCACGCTCGGCGGCCTGGCGATGCTCATCGGGATGCTGCTGCTCGGCGCCCGTGCCGAGACGTTCTCGCTAGGCGCGATCCTGGCCGCGCCGCCCTCCGGCACCGCGATCACCGTCGCGGTCTGGCTGATGCTGATCGGCGCGTTGAGCAAGTCGGCCATCGTGCCGTTCCAGTTCTGGCTGCCCGGCGCGATGGCGGCACCGACGCCGGTGAGCGCCTACCTGCACGCGGCGTCGATGGTCAAGGCCGGGCTGTTCCTGGTCGCAGTGCTGGCCCCCACGTTCGACGACACGCCGGGATGGCGCCCGGTCCTGCTCACCCTCGGCGTCGTCACCATGCTCAGCGGCGGCTGGCGGGCGCTGCGGCAGCTCGACATCAAGCTCCTCCTGGCCTTCGGCACGGTCAGCCAGCTCGGCTTCCTGCTCGTCCTGCTGGCCCTCGGCACCCGCACCGCCGCACTCGCGGGCACCGCGCTGCTGCTGGGCCACGCACTGTTCAAGTCGACCCTGTTCCTCACCGTCGGCATCATCGACCGGCTCACCGGCACCCGGGACCTCCAGGAGCTGAGCGGAGTCGGACGCCGCCTGCCGGTCCTCACGGTCGCCGCCGTGCTCGCGGGCGCCTCGATGGCCGGGCTACCGCCGCTGCTCGGCTTCGTCGGCAAGGAGTCGATGTGGGCGGCGCTGCTCGAGCTCACCCATGCGGGCAACCCGGCCGGCGTCGAGCCGTGGGCCGGGTGGCTCCTGCTCGGCGGCGTCCTGGTGGGCTCGATGTTCACCGTCGCCTACACCGCGCGCTTCTTGTGGGGCGCCTTCGCCGACAAGCGCGGTGTGCCGCCGACCGTGGTGGCTCCGGCGCCGCCGCCGTTCCTCGCCGGGCCGGTGCTGCTGGGCTTCGGCGGTCTGGCACTCGGCTTCGCCGGTGCAGCCCTCACCTCGGCGCTCGAGCCCTACGCCGACCTGCTGCCCGACGGCGACCACCCGGCCTACCTCGCGCTCTGGCACGGCTGGGAGCTCCCGCTGCTGCTCACCGCGATCGCCGTCATCGTCGGCCTGGGACTGTTCCGGGTCCGAGACGCGGTGTGCGCGTTCCAGGCGCGGTTCGAGCTGCCGATGTCGGGTGCCCGGGTCTACCGGGCGGTGCTGCGCGATCTCGACCGGCTGTCGGTCGAGGTCACCGGCCGGGTGCAACGCGGCTCGGCCGCCTCCTACCTGGCGATCATCCTAGTCGTGCTCGCGCTCGGACCGGGCACGGCGATGGTCCTCGCCCTGATCGAGGGACCCGAGATCTCGGTCTTCTTGTGGGACACCCCCGGTCAGGTGCTGATCGCGGTCGTGATGATCCTGGCCGCCCTGTTCACGGTGCGCTCGCGCCGCCGCCTGCGCGCGTTCATCCTCGCCGGCTTCACCGGCTACGGCTGCGGCCTGCTGTTCATCCTCCAGGGCGCCCCCGACATCGCGCTCACCCAGATCCTGGTGGAGACCGTCGCGCTGGTCGTGGCCGTCCTGGTGCTGCGCAGGCTGCCCGACTACTTCACCGACCGGCCGCTGCGCCCGATCCGGTACGCCCGGATGGCGCTGGCCGCGGTCGTGGGTGCGGTGGTGTCCGGCGTCCTCGTCGTGGCCGCCAGCTCGCGCACCGCCGAGGCCATCTCGACCCGGTTCGCCGAGGCGGCCTACGACTTCGGCTACGGCCGCAACGTCGTGAACGTGACCCTGGTCGACATCCGAGCCTGGGACACCTTCGGCGAGATCTCGGTCCTGGTCGTCGCGGCCACCGGCGTGGCGTCGTTGATCTTCCTCGACTCCCGCAGCGGCGGGGTGAGGCGCCTGGCCCAGGCCGGGCCACGCACCACCGAGATCCGCACCGCGGATCAGCCGGCGCCGACCACGCGGAGCCGCACCTGGCTGCCGGCTCCGGGCACGATGAGCCCAGAGCGCCGCTCGATCGTCTTCGAGGTCATCACCCGGATGATCTTCCACAGCATCCTGCTGTTCTCGGTCTACCTCCTCATCGCCGGCCACAACCTTCCCGGCGGCGGCTTCGCGGCCGGAATGGTGGCCGGTCTCGCGCTGATGGTGCGCTACCTGGCCGGCGGCCGCTACGAGCTCGCCGAGGCGCTGCCGGTCGATGCGGGCGTGCTGATCGGTACCGGGCTCTTCGTAGCCGCCCTCTCGGCGCTCGGGCCGGTCGCCTTCGGTGGCCAGGTGCTGCAGACCGCCGACGTCTACCTGAGCCTCCCGCTCCTCGGCGAGCTCCACCTCGTCTCCTCGGTCGGCTTCGACATCGGGGTCTACCTGGTGGTGATGGGCCTGGTGCTCGACCTGCTGCGCACCTTCGGCGCCCGCCTGGACCGTCAGATCATCCAGGCCCAGCGCGACGAGACCGCCGAGACGCACGGGGAGGTGTCGTCCTGATGGAGATCAACCTCACCTTGGTGATCGTCGCCGGCGCCCTGGCCGGGTGCGGTGCCTACCTACTGCTCGAGCGCAGCCTGACCAGGGTCCTGGTCGGCCTGGTCCTGCTGAGTAATGGCGTCAACGTCGCGATCCTCTCCACCGGCGGCCGAGCAGGAGAGGCGCCGTTCTTCGGATCCGCCGCGGTCGACGAGATGTCGGATCCGTTGCCGCAGGCGATGGTGCTCACCGCGATCGTCATCACCCTCGGCACCCTGGCCTTCCTGCTGGCCATGGCGCACCGCAGCTGGCAGCTGACCGGACACGACGACGTCCAGGACGACACCGAGGACGCCCGTATCCGGCGGCTGGCCGACACCGATGCCACCTCCGACAGCTACGACATGACCGTCGACGGCGAGGAGAACGACGAACCCGAGGAGGAGGGCGCATGACCTCGTTGGTCCCGCTGCCGGTACTGCTCCCGCTCCTGGGGTCGGGTGCCGCGCTGATGCTCTTCCGCTTCCCGAGGGCCCAGCGGCTGGTGAGCGTCAACGTGCTCGCCCTGGTGGTCGTGGTGTCCGCGATCCTGCTCGTCGTGGCCGACCGGGAGGGCCCGCAGGTCGTCTGGCTCGGAGGATGGGGCGACCTCGGCGTCGCGCTGGTCGCCGACCGGCTCGCCGCGCTGATGCTGCTGGTGTCCTCGATCGTCACCCTCGCTGTGCTGCTGTACTCGCTGGGGCAGGGCATCACCGACAGCAACCGCTCGGCTCCGGTGTCGATCTACCACCCGACGTTCCTCACCCTGGTGGCCGGCGTGAGCAATGCCTTCCTCGCCGGCGACCTGTTCAACCTGTTCGTCAGCTTCGAGATCCTGCTGTTCGCCAGCTACGTGCTGCTCACCCTGGGCGGAACCGGCGGCCGGATCCGGGCGGGGACCATCTACGTGGTCGTCAACGCGCTCTCCTCGATGCTCTTCCTCATCACGATCGCCGCCGTGTACGCCGCCGTCGGCACGCTCAACCTGGCCCAGATCGCCGAGCGACTCGACGACCTGCCCCACTCCACGTCGTTGATGCTGCACCTGCTGCTGCTCGTCACGTTCTCGATCAAGGCCGCGGTCTTCCCGCTCTCGCTGTGGCTGCCCGACAGCTACCCGACGGCGCCCGCACCGGTCACCGCGGTGTTCGCCGGCCTGCTCACCAAGGTCGGCGTCTACGCGATCATCCGCACCGAGACCCTGCTCTTCCCAGGCGGCGACCTGGGACCGGCGCTGATGGTCTTCGCGATGCTCTCGATGCTGATCGGCATCCTCGGCGCGATCGCGCAGTCGGACATGAAGCGGCTGCTGTCCTTCACCCTGGTCAGCCATATCGGCTACATGATCTTCGGCATCGGCCTGGCCACCGAGGCAGGCACCGCCGGTGCGGTGTTCTACGTCGCCCACCACATCACCATCCAGACCGCACTCTTCCTGGTGGTCGGGATGATCGAACGGCAGGCCGGCAGCACCTCGCTGCTGCGGGTCGGAGGACTGGCCCGGCTGTTCCCGTTCCTGGCGCTGCTGTTCTTCGTCTCGGCCATGAACCTCGCCGGAATCCCGCCGCTGTCGGGCTTCTTGGGCAAGGTCGGCCTGCTCCAGGCGGGTGTCGCCGTCGACACTCCGCTGGCGTGGGTGCTGGTCGGCGTCGGCACCCTGACCAGCCTGCTCACGCTGTACGCCGTCGCGAAGGCCTGGTCGTTGGCCTTCTGGCGCTCGCCGGCCGAGGCGCACGCGATGGCCGAGGAGATCGCGGCCGCGGACGCGGCGGTCGACGCCGCGAAGGATCTCGCGTCCGGTCGCGCCGCGGTGGGGCGGCGCGCGCAGGTCCGGGTCGGCACGACGTCCTTCGATGCCAGCGAGATCGCCCAGGCCGGCGCCATCGTCGACGCCGACCAGCCCGATCGCGATCTGCACCAACGCCTGGAGTCCGACGGCGTCCCGGCGCGCCTGCCCCGGCTGATGACCGCCCCGGCAGCGGGACTGGTCGCGGTCAGCGTCGCGATCACCGTCGTCGCCGGTCCGCTGTATGCCTTCACCGAGCGGGCGGCAGCCGACCTGATGGCCCGCGACCCCTACCTCACCGCGGTCAGCGAGGCCGCCCGATGAACGCCACGCGGATCAAGGTCCGCCGGGCCACCCAGCGCGCCCGGCGCCACGTGCAGTGGCAGATGGTGCTGTGGCTGACGCTGGTGTGGTGGGTGCTGTGGGGTACCTGGTCGCTGATGTCGCTGGTCGGGGGAGCCCTGATCTCCACCTCGCTGCTGCTCCTGTTCCCTCTGCCGCCCCTCGACCTGGCGATCCGGATCCGTCCGTGGGGGGTCGTGGTGCTGGTCGCCCGCTTCTTGTGGGACGTCGTCGTGGCCAGCCTCCAGGTCGCCGCGGCCGTGCTCCGGCCCCGCCCCGACCTGCGCAATGCGATCGTCAAGGTGCCCCTGCACACCGACTCCGACCTGGTGCTCGTCCTCGTCGCCGAGCTGGTCTCGCTGGTGCCCGGCACGGTGGTGGTGGAGGTACGTCGTTCGACCTCGACGTTGTACCTGCACGTCTTGGACCTCACCTCGCCCGAGCAGGTCGAGGACGTGCGCCGCAACGTCTGGGCGCAGGAGAAGCGGGTCCTGGACGCCCTCGCGCCGGTGGCGCTGGACGACTCGGCCAAGGAGAAGGGAGCGGGGTCGTGACCGGCGTGCTGATCGCCGCCGTCGTGGTCCTCGCGGTCGCGGCGGTGCTGGTGACCGTGCGGATGGCGATCGGTCCGACCATGCTCGACCGGGCCATCGCCTTCGACGTCGTGGTGGCGATCTCCATCGTCGCGATCTCCGTCGACGCCGCCCTGCGCCGCACCTCGGAGAACCTGCCCCTCCTGCTGGTCGCCACCCTGCTCGGCTTCGTGGGGTCCATCAGCATCGCGAGGTTCAGTCCCGGCAGCGACGACCCGGAGCCCTCGGGCGGCGACGACGGCGACCGGGCCGACGACGAGGAGGAGGACGGCGCGCCCGTGATCGACGGCTCCGACGGCGGCGCCGGTGCTGCGGGGCTCGCGGGGGAGGGGACGCGATGACCGACGTCCTGGACCTGCTCGGCGCGGTCTGCATCCTCCTCGGCTCCTCGCTGAGCCTGATCGCGGCCATCGGCGTGCTGCGCTTCCCCGACCTGCTCAGCCGGATGCACGCGGCCACCAAGCCCCAGGTGCTCGGCCTGATGCTGGTGATGACGGGCCTCACGCTGGTCCTGCGCGAGCCGTCGGCGGCCGCCCTCGGAGTCCTGATCGTGTTCGCCCAGATGAGCACCGCGCCGGTCGCCGCCCACATGGTCGGACGCGCCTCCTACCGCGCCGGGCAGATGCGCGATGACCTCCTCCTCGTCGACGAGCTCAGCGACGACGACGATCCCGAGCTCAACCCGCCGCCCGGTCCCGGCTCGCCCGAGCTCGACCCGCCTCGCTGATCTGGGGTCATCGGTGATCGGGGGTGATCGGGACCGTTCCGCGCAATTGCGTGGATCGGGTCGGTCTACCTGCGGGTAATGGTGCCGAACGGCGCAATTGCGCGGAATGGTGCGGTCGGGGCGGGCTGGTGCGGCGCAATTGCGCGGAAGGGTGCAGTTGGGCGGGCTGTTGAGGGCCCGAACGGCGCAATTGCGCGGAACGGTGCAGTTGGGCGGCCTGGCGAGGGCCCGAACGGCGCAATTGCGCGGAACGGGTCGACTCGGAAGGGCACGAAGCCGCCGTGGTCGCCGTCCATTCGGGTCAGCGGCACAACGCTCGTAGAGTTGAGCGCATGTCTGTTGGGCAGTCTGTGGGATCCGCGAGCGTCTTCCCCCGCCTCGAGCCGCGCCTGGCCTCGGTCTCCAAGCCGATCCAGTACGTCGGCGGCGAGCTGAACTCGACGGTCAAGGACTGGGACTGCGCGCCGGACGGCGAGACGGTGCGCTGGGCGCTGATGTACCCCGACGCCTACGAGGTGGGTCTGCCGAACCAGGGCGTCCAGATCCTCTACGAGGTCCTCAACGAGCGCGACTGGATCGTGGCCGAGCGCACCTACGCGGTCTGGCCCGACATGGAGGCGGTGATGCGCGAGGGCGACGAGCACGGGCCGATCCCGCAGTTCACCGTCGACGCGCACCGTCCGGTCCGCGACTTCGACCTCTTCGGGCTGAGCTTCTCCACCGAGCTCGGCTACACCAACATGCTCAACGCGCTCGACCTGGCCGGCATCCCGGTGCACTCGGCCGACCGGACCGACGCCGATCCCGTCGTCCTCGCCGGCGGGCACGCCGCGTTCAACCCCGAGCCGATCGCCGACTTCATCGACGCCGCCGTCCTCGGTGACGGCGAGGAGGTCGTCCTGGCGATCTCCGAGATCGTGCGCGAGTGGAAGGCCGAGGGCCGCCCTGCCGGCGAGATGGGCTCCGGCCGCGACGAGCTGCTGCGGCGCCTGGCGGTCACCGGCAACATCTACGTGCCGCGGTTCTACGACGTGACGTACGACGACGGGCCGGGTGGCACCGGTGCGATCGCGGAGGTGGCCCCCAACCGCCCGGGCATCCCGCACCGGGTCCGCAAGCACACCCTGATGGACCTCGACGCCTGGCCCTACCCGGCCAAGCCGCTGGTGCCGCTGGCCGAGACCGTGCACGAGCGGTTCAGCGTGGAGATCTTCCGCGGCTGCACCCGCGGCTGCCGGTTCTGCCAGGCGGGGATGATCACCCGCCCGGTGCGCGAGCGCTCGATCGAGACCATCGGCGCGATGGTCGAGAACGGCATCCGCAAGAGCGGTTTCGAGGAGGTCGGCCTGCTCTCGCTGTCCAGCGCCGACCACACCGAGATCGCCGAGGTCGCCGAGGACCTCGCCGATCGCTACGAGGGCTCGAACGTCTCGCTCTCGCTGCCCTCCACCCGCGTCGACGCCTTCAACATCACCCTGGCCAACGAGTTCTCCCGCAACGGACGCCGCTCCGGTCTCACCTTCGCCCCCGAGGGCGGCAGCGAGCGGATGCGCAAGGTGATCAACAAGATGGTCACCGAGGAGGACCTCATCCGCACCGTCGCCACGGCGTACTCGCACGGCTGGCGTCAGGTGAAGCTCTACTTCATGGTCGGCCTGCCCACCGAGGAGCTCGACGACGTGCTCCAGGTCGCCGAGCTGGCCAAGGCCGTGATCGCCAAGGGCCGCGAGGTCACCGGCCACAACGACATCCGCTGCACCGTCTCCATCGGCGGCTTCGTGCCCAAGCCGCACACGCCGTTCCAGTGGGCCGCCCAGCTCGACGTCGAGACCACCGACGACCGGCTACGCCAGCTGCGCGACGTCGTCCGTGCCGACAAGCGCTTCGGCCGCGCGATCGGCTTCCGCTACCACGACGGCAAGCCCGGCATCATCGAAGGCCTGCTCTCCCGGGGCGACCGCAGGGTCGGCCGCATCATCGAGGCCGTGTGGCGCGACGGCGGCCGCTTCGACGGGTGGAGCGAGCACTTCTCCTACGAGCGCTGGATGCAGGCGGCCGAGACGGCGCTGGCGGGCACCGGCGTCGACCTGGCCTGGTTCACCACCCGCGAGCGCGACTACGAGGAGACCCTCCCCTGGGACCACCTCGACTCCGGCCTCGACAAGGACTGGCTCTGGGCCGACTGGGAGGACGCCCTCGCCGTCGCCGACGGCAGCGCCGACGTCGAGGTCGAGGACTGCCGCTGGACCCCCTGCTACGACTGCGGCGTGTGCCCCGAGATGAACACCGAGATCCAGATCGGTCCCACCGGGCAGCGGCTGCTGCCGCTCAGCGTGGTCTAGGGATCAGCTGCCCGAGGCCGCGGCCCGCGCCTACGGCAGCTGCTTGCTGCTGAACCGGTCGTCCTTGTCCTTGGGGGCCACGTAGCACAGGGCCTTGTCGCTGCTGGCGGGGTCCTGGTCCTCGTTGACCAGTTGGTACCGGACGTTGTCGCCGAGCTTGGCGGCCACGCCGGGGGTCTCCTGCTCCATGAGGGCGGTGCAGATGAGGGCCGAGGCGCCGGCGTCGGTGAAGTCGTCGGGGTTCGAGGGTGTGAGCGGGTTGCCGTCGGGGCCCTTGAGATCGGTGATCTCGCCGAAGGTGCCGGTCCAGGTGATCTCGGCGTCGTGCTTCTCGTCGCACTTGGCCTCGCGCAGCAGCACGGAGTCGTCGGTCTCGTCGACGTTGATGCACTGGCCGACCTTGGCCTGGTCGACGTCGACCACCGACTTGGCGTAGATGACGAAGAAGACGATTCCGCCGGCCATGATCAAGGTGCCGAGGACGCCGATGATCGAGGCCGAGATCGCCGCCCAGCGACCCTTGCGCTTGCCGTTCTTGGTGCGGCCGAGGCCGATGAAGCCGAGGATCGCGCCGACGATCGAGAGGCAGCAGGTGAGGCTGAAAATGAAGCCGGTGATCGAGACGGCGTCGGTCTTCGCCGGCTGGCCGCCGTACGGGTTCGGCTGCCCGTAGGGGTTGTTGCCGTAGGGCTGCTGGCCCTGGTTGGGGTTGTACGGGTCGTACGGGTTGCTCATGCGTGGTCCTCGGAGTCCGGTGGTCGGCCCGAGGGTGGGCCGAGCGGGAGCGGGCGGGTGCCGGGGTGATGGTGGCACACAGTCTCGCAGGAGTGTCCCCGGAATCCGGCACCATATGCCCGTGAGCCTTCCTGTGCCCCCGGTGCGTCACCTCGATGACGCCGAACGCCGCCGCCGGCTGGCGCGCCGGCACGGCATCGCGCCCTGGTCGCGACTCGCCTCGCCGGAGGCGGCCACCCGCGCGATGACGGTGCTCCACTCCACCGAGCCGGCCACCGTGTACCTCTCGTTGCACGCACGGGTGTCCGACCTCGCGGTCGCCGATGTCGACCGGGCGCTGTTCGAGGAGCGCAGCCTGGTCAAGCAGCTCGCGATGCGCCGCACCCTGTTCGTCTTCCCGCGCGACCTCCTGGCGGCCGCGTGGGGGAGCGCCTCGGCGCGGGTCGCCGACATCGAGCTCAAGCGGATGGCCAAGGACGTCGAGCTGGCCGGGCTCAGCCCCGACGGCGTGGCCTGGGTCCACGACTCGCGGGCCGCGATCCTCGGCGCCCTGGCCGACCGGCCCGATGGCCTGACCGCTCTCGAGGTCCGCGACCTGCTCCCCGAAGTGGCGGTGAAGCTCGACGTCACCGCCGGCTCGGTCTGGAACCACAGCCGGATCCTCACCCACCTCGGCCTCACCGCCGACCTGATGCGCGGCACCAACACCCAGCACTGGCGGCTCTCGCGACCTCGCTGGACCCGCACCGCCGACTGGCTCGACGACGTCCCCGAGCCCACGACCTCCGCCGAGGGCTACGCCGAGCTCGTCGCCCGCTGGCTGCGCACCTTCGGGCCGGGCACCGAGGCCGATCTGGTGTGGTGGCTGGGCAGCACCAAGAGCGCGGTGCGCGCCGCGCTCGCGAGCCTGGACGCCGCGGCGGTCACCCTCGACGGCGGCGCGATCGGCTGGCTGCTGCCCGACGATCTCGACGAGGAGCCGGACTGCGAGCCCTGGGCCGGGTTGCTGCCGGTGCTCGACCCCACCGTCATGGGCTGGAAGGGGCGCGACTTCTACCTCGGCGGCCATGGCCCGCAGCTGTTCGACCGCAACGGCAACGCGGGCACCACCGCCTGGGTCGACGGCAGGATCGTCGGCTGCTGGGTGCAGGACGACGCCGGGACGGTCGGCGTGCGACTGCTCGAGCCGGTCTCCGAGGAGGCCGCCGCCGCGCTGCGCGCCGAGGCCGAGCGCCTCAGCGGGTGGCTCGACGGCACCCGCGTGGGGACGGTCTACCCTTCGGCAGCGATGAAGAGCAACGACGCCGCAGAGGGGGGATGGATCCCGCTATGAGCCGCCAACCACCCGAGCAGCAGGCGCCACCGGTGCAGCGACTGCGGATCCGCTACGCCAAGCGCGGGCGGCTCCGGTTCACCAGTCACCGCGACTTCAGTCGCGCCTTCGAGCGCGCGGTCTTCCGCGCCCGCATCCCGATGGCGTACTCCTCGGGCTTCAACCCACACCCGCGCATCTCCTATGCCGGCGCCGCGCCCACCGGCTCGGCCAGTGAGGCCGAGTACCTCGAGATCGCGCTCGCGCAGGTGGTCGAGCCCGCCGACGTGCACGCGCAGCTCGCCGAGGCCCTGCCCGACGGTCTCGACGTCCTCGAGGTCATCGACGCCGCCACCCTGCGCCGGCCCCAGCCGTCGGGCCAAGCAGCGGTGCCGAGCCTGGCCGACCTGCTCCAAGCCAGTCGGTGGACGATCGGTCCGCTCGCCGGGGTCAGCGCGGCGGACGCTGAGGCCGCCGTGACGCGCTTCCTCGCCGAGGAGTCGGTGCTGGTCGAGCGGATGACCAAGAAGGGGCTGCGGGAGTTCGACGCCCGCGCCGCCGTCCTCGATCTCGGCGTCCGCGACACGCCCGGCCACGCCGACGACGCGGTGTCACTCGAGCTCGTCCTGCGGCACACCGTCCCTGCCGTGCGCCCCGACGACGTGCTGGGCGGCCTGGCGCGTCTCACCGGCCTCGACCCGGGCCCCTCGCCCCTGCTCACCCGCCTCCAGCAAGGCCCGCTCGACGAGGCCACCGGCGAGGTCGGCGACCCCTTCGCGCGATAGCTCTCCGGCGAACGGCGAATCCCGGCGCCGGGTGTGGTGTGCGATACTGCGAGTGGTGACCGAGCGGTGCTCCCCGAGCCCCGCGAAGCCACCCGACGACGAACTGGCCGGCCGAGCTCGTGGGCCGACCCGATGAACCAGGTCGTCGCCAGACCGCGACGCGGTCCGGGATCGGTGAGAGCGGTCTCGGGCAGTGCGACCGCGGCAGGCGGCCGACGAGGTGCAGCGCCGCCCTGCGGAGGACGCCGCCGCCGACCAGACTTCGTGTTGCCGCGCCTGAGTACGCCGGTGCGACAACACCAGACCCCGGCTGTGCCGGGATGAGGAGCAGCACGCCATGGCTGACGACGAGACCCAGGCCGACAACCAGACCGACGCGACGCAGGCTCCGCCCTCGCCGGAGGAAACCGAGCCGCCCGCTGCCGCCCCGGCGAAGAAGGCCGCGGCCAAGAAGGCGGCGCCCAAGAAGGCGGCTGCCAAGCGGACCACCAAGAAGGTGGCCGCACCCGCCGAGCCGCCCGAGCCCGCCCTCGACCCGACCGACCAGGTCGAGGCCGGCGCCGCCGCGCCGGGCGAGGCAGGCGAGTCGGGCGAGGCCGCGGCCCCGGCCAAGAAGGCCCCGGCCAAGAAGGCCGCTGCGAAGAAGGCCGCCAAGAAGGCGCCGGCCAAGAAGACCGCTGCGAAGAAGACGGCCAAGAAGGCGCCCGCCAAGAAGGCCGCCGCGACGGCCGAGGCCGCCCCCGCCGACGAGGTGCCCGCCGACGACGAGACCAGCGGGTCGTCCGCCGAGTCGGGCGATGGGTCCAGCAGCCCGTCCGGCACGATGCCGCTCTTCCAGGTGCCCGAGACCGAGCCGGCGCCGGCGAAGAAGACGGCTGCGAAGAAGACCGCCAAGCGGGCGACCAAGAAGACCGCGAAGAAGCCCGAGCAGCCCGAGCCGGCCGAGTCGGTCGCAGAGTCCGCCGACGCCGAAGAGCCGGACGTGGCCGATGCCCCGGCCGTGGCTCCCGCCTCGGAGCCCGCGGACGACGTCGAGAGCAGCGAGCCGGCCGAGGGCGCCGAGGGTGCCGAGGGTGCTGAAGGCACGGGGCAGGTCGACGACAGCGATGAGACCGCGAGCTCCGACGACGATGCCGAGTCGGAGAGCGGGCCGCGCCGCCGTCGTCGCCGGGGCGGCCGGCGTCGCCGTCGCAGTGGCGACTCCAGCGACTCCGCCAACGACGGCGACGACGACCCCGACACCTCCTCCGGCCGGTCGGAGGGCTCGGGGGGCTCGGAGAAGTCCGACGGCTCGGCCGAGGACGCCGGGGGCGAGGGTGGCGGCAGCTCGTCGCGCCGCCGCCGCAAGCGCCGCCGCGAGGGCGACTCCGGCGACAGCAGCGGCGACGACCCGAGCAACACCACCACCCGCGTGCGCCGGGCCCGTTCGCCCGAGGACGAGATCACCGCGGTCAGCGGCTCCACCCGCCTGGAGGCCAAGAAGCAGCGCCGCCGCGAGGGCCGGGAGGCAGGTCGCCGCCGGGCCCCGATCGTGAGCGAGGCCGAGTTCCTGGCCCGCCGCGAGTCCGTCGACCGGGTCATGGTCGTGCGCCAGCGCGAGGACCTGACCCAGATCGGCGTCCTGGAGGACAAGGTCCTCGTCGAGCACTACGTCGCGCGTGAGTCCCAGACCTCGCTGATCGGCAACATCTACCTCGGCCGGGTGCAGAACGTGCTGCCCTCGATGGAGGCGGCGTTCATCGACATCGGCAAGGGCCGCAACGCGGTCCTCTACGCCGGCGAGGTCAACTGGGCCCAGTTGGGCCACAAGGACGGCAACCCCCGCAAGATCGAGTCGGTGCTCTCCTCGGGCCAGACCGTGCTGGTGCAGGTCACCAAGGACCCCATCGGCCACAAGGGAGCCCGCCTGACCAGCCAGATCAGCCTGGCCGGCCGGTTCCTCGTCTACGTGCCCGACGGCACGACGTCGGGCATCTCGCGCAAGCTCCCCGACACCGAGCGGCACCGCCTCAAGACCCTGCTCAAGGAGATCGTCCCCGACACCGCGGGCGTCATCGTGCGCACCGCCGCCGAGGGCGCCAGCGAGGCCGAGCTGACCCAGGATGTCGAGCGGCTCAAGGCCCGCTGGGAGGAGATCGAGGCCAAGACCAAGGGCCGCGGGAACAACCCGCAGCTCCTCTACGGCGAGCCCGACCTCACCCTCAAGGTCGTCCGCGACCTGTTCACCGAGGACTTCGCCAAGCTCGTCGTCCAGGGCGACGACGCCTGGGAGCTCGTGCGCGGCTACGTGCACGACGTCGCTCCCGACCTCGAGCAGCGCCTGGAGAAGTACGACCCCGCCGAGCACAACGACGTCGACGTGTTCGCGGCCCACCGCATCGACGAGCAGATCGCCAAGGCGCTGGATCGCAAGGTGTTCCTGCCCTCGGGCGGTTCCCTGGTCATCGACCGCACCGAGGCGATGACCGTGGTCGACGTCAACACCGGCAAGTTCACCGGCTCGGGGGGCAACCTCGAGGAGACGGTGACCAAGAACAACCTCGAGGCGGCCGAGGAGGTCGTGCGCCAGCTGCGGCTGCGCGACATCGGCGGGATCATCGTCGTCGACTTCATCGACATGGTGCTGGAGTCCAACCGCGACCTGGTGCTGCGCCGACTCGTCGAGTGCCTGGGCCGCGACCGCACCCGCCATCAGGTCGCCGAGGTCACCTCGCTCGGCCTGGTGCAGATGACCCGCAAGCGGATCGGCACCGGCCTGCTGGAGTCGTTCAGCGAGAACTGCGAGCACTGCCAGGGTCGCGGTGTCGTCGTCCACGAGCTGCCGGTCGAGCCCAAGCGCGGCCAGAACGACGACCATGGCTCCTCGGGGTCGGGCTCCGGCTCGGGGGAGCGTCGCAGCGGACGTCGCCGCGGCGGTCGCGGACGTGGCGACGACTCGGCCGCCGCGCCGGCCGCGATCACGCCGCCGGCCCACAAGCCGAGCCCGGCGGAGTTCGCGGCCATGGCCAATGCGGAGTCGCACAAGGACGACGAGCCCAAGGACGCCGAGGTCAAGGCCAGCGATCCCAAGGACAGCGAGACCGCTGTGGCGCCGGCCGCCGAGAACGGCGCTGCCAAGGGCTCGCGGAGGGCCGCGGGGAAGGCGCCCGCGAAGGCCATCGAGAAGGCGTCCGCGAAGGCGATCGAGAAGCGTGCCGACGACGTCGGCGAGCCCGCGCCGACCGACCCGAAGGCGGAGGCGCCGGCGCCCGCAGCGGGCACCGTGCCGCCGACCGAGCCCGCCGAGCCGACCGAGCCGGCCGCCCCCCGCGTCGTCACCCGGGCCCGGCGTGGTGTGTCGCGCACCGTCGCGAGCACCCCGGCCGCCGCGCTGACTCCCGTGGAGCCGGTCGTCGCTGACGCCTCGGCCGTGCCGGTGGCGCCCGACGTCGCCCCGGAGCCTCCCAAGGTCAGCACCCGGACCCGGGGCCGGGGCAGCGCACGCGCTGCCCGCGCCGCGGCTGCCGGGGAGGACGCGGCCGCGACCGGCCACGGGCCTGACGGCGATGACGCCGGCGCGCCGGGCGAGCAGACCGAGCACGCCGACGACAACGGCCTGCACGTGCCGATCAAGCGCAAGGGACGCAAGCGCTGATCGTCGCGGGCGGGTGCCCGGCCCGGCTCGTTTTGCCCAGCCGGACTCCGATCCGTACGATTGACCCTCGGTGCGTGCTCGCGACGTGACGAGACCCACCGGCTCGTGCCCGGCACCCGAGTTTCTCTACCGAGTCTCTTGGCCGTGCGGCTGAGCCCAGATCACCTCACGGCAAGTAACCGAGCAGCAGCAACAGACGGCAACACGATGAAGGAGACCGCGGTGTACGCGATCGTGCGCGCAGGCGCCAAGCAGCAGAAGGTCGCTGTCGGCGACGTCATCGAGATCGACCAGGTCTCGACGCCGGTCGGCGACACGCTGACCCTGCCCGTCGTGATGGCCGTCGACGGCGAGACCGTCACCGCCACCGGTCTGGACAAGGCCGCGGTCACCGTCGAGGTCCTCGGCGGCACCAAGGGCCCGAAGATCGTCATCCAGAAGTACAAGAACAAGACCGGCTACAAGCTGCGCCAGGGTCACCGCCAGAAGTACACCCAGGTCAAGGTCACCGACATCTCGCTCTGAGCGCCTCTCGCGCTCGGATCGGCCCCAAACCGCCAGCACACAAGGAACTGACATGGCTCACAAGAAGGGCGCGGCGTCCACCAAGAACGGCCGCGACTCCAACTCCCAGCGCCTCGGCGTCAAGCGCTTCGGCGGCCAGACCGTCAACGCCGGCGAGATCATCGTCCGCCAGCGGGGCACCCACTTCCACCCCGGCAGCGGCGTCGGCCGCGGCGGCGACGACACGCTGTTCGCGCTGATCCCTGGCGCGGTCGAGTTCGGTCGCAAGCGCGGCCGCAAGGTCGTCAACATCGTCCCGGGCGAGTGACCTGACGCTCACCCCGCGCACCAGCGCATCCCGTAGCACCTCGACAGGGCGTCCCGATCCGGGGCGCCCTTGTTGATTTCACCAGCAGTCACCCAGGGCAGGAGCTCGTCATGGCCGTACCCACCTTCGTCGATCGGGTCACGCTCCACGCCAGCGCCGGCCGCGGCGGTCACGGAGTCGCCTCGGTGCACCGCGAGAAGTTCAAGCCGCTCGGTGGCCCCGACGGCGGCAACGGCGGCCCCGGCGGCTCGGTGATCCTGCGGGTCGACCCCGACGTCACCACGCTCGTCGACTACCACCACAGCCCGCACCGCAAGGCCGAGCACGGCGGCCAGGGGGCAGGCTCGCACCGCAACGGCGCGCATGGCTCGGACCTGGTGCTGCCGGTGCCCGACGGGACCGTGGTGAGCCTGAAGAACGGCGAGGTGGTGGCCGACCTGATCGGCCCCGGAACCGAGCTGGTCCTGGCCCAGGGCGGCCGCGGCGGCCTCGGCAATGCCGCCTTGGCCAGCGCCAAGCGCAAGGCGCCCGGCTTCGCGCTGCTGGGGGAGCCCGGCGACGAGGTCGAGGTCATCTTGGAGCTCAAGGTCGTGGCCGACATCGGCCTGGTGGGCTTCCCGAGTGCCGGCAAGTCCAGCCTGATCGCTGCGATCTCGCGAGCGCGGCCCAAGATCGCCGATTACCCCTTCACCACCCTGGTGCCCAACCTGGGCGTCGTCCGGGCCGGTGAGGTCACCTTCACCGTCGCCGACGTGCCCGGCCTGATCGAGGGCGCCAGCGACGGTCGCGGGCTCGGCCACGACTTCCTGCGCCACATCGAGCGCTGCGCCGCGATCGTGCACGTGCTCGACACCGCCACCTTCGAGCCGGGCCGCAATCCCGTCGACGACCTCGACATCATCGAGAACGAGCTGAGCCGCTACGGCGGCCTGGAGGACCGGCCGCGGCTGGTCGCGCTGAACAAGATCGACGTCCCGGACGGGCGCGACATCGCCGACATGGTGATCGACGACCTGCGCGAGCGCGGCTACCGCGTGTTCCCGGTCTCCGCGGCCTCCGGCGAAGGTACCCGCGAGCTGATCTTCGCCATGGCCGAGATCGTCCTGGCCTCTCGCGAGGCGAAGGCGGTCGACGTCGCCGAGCGGATCGTGCTGCGCCCGCCGAGCGCCGACGGCGGTTCCGACTTCACCGTCGAGCAGACGGGCGAGGGGTGGCGGGTGCGCGGGACCAAGCCGGAGCGCTGGGTGCGCCAGACCGACTTCAGCAACGACGAGGCGGTCGGCTTCCTCGCCGACCGGCTCAACCGGCTCGGGGTGGAGAAGAAGCTGCTCGAGCTCGGCGCCGAGGACGGCGACACCGTGCTGATCGGGCACCCCGACAACTCGGTGGTCTTCGACTTCCGGCCCACCCTCGACGCCGGCGCCGAGAACCTCGCGCGCCGGGGCGAGGACACCCGGCTGCGCGAGGAGCGCCCGGCCGCCGGACGCCGTCGGGCGATCCAGGAGGCCCTTCCCGAGCGCGGCGAGGGCGAGACCCGGGCCGACGTCGCGCGGCGCATCGACAAGCCCGAGGTCTACGGGCCGACCTCGTACGAGATCGGCTCCGCGGAGGACCCCGACTGGGGCGAGAGCGATCCCGGTGAGTAGCCGGTGACCGCCGACCTGTCCCGGGCCGAGGTGGCGCAGGCGCGCCGCGTCGTGGTGAAGGTCGGTTCCTCGTCGCTCACCACCGCCGAGGGTGGCATCGATCCCGACCGGCTGGGCCGCCTGGTGGAGTCGCTGGCCGCGGCGCGGGCGCGCGGCGTCGAGGTGGTTCTGGTCTCCTCCGGGGCCATCGCGGCCGGGCTGGCGCCGCTGGGGATGCCACGCCGCCCGCGGGTGCTCGCCGCTCAGCAGGCGGCCGCGGCGGTCGGACAGGGGCTCCTGGTCCACCGCTACACCGAGGAGTTCGCCCGGCACGGGGTGGTCGCCGGACAGGTGCTGCTGACCGCCGACGACGTGACCCGGCGCAGCCACTACCGCAATGCCCACCAGACCTTCGCGATGCTGCTCGAGCTCAACGTGCTGCCGATCGTCAACGAGAACGACACCGTCGCCACCTCCGAGATCCGGTTCGGCGACAACGACCGACTGGCCGCGCTGGTCGCCCACCTCGTCCACGCCGACCTGCTCGTCCTGCTCTCCGACGTCGAGGGCCTCTTCGACGGCAACCCGGCCGATCCCGCCAGCAGCCTGATCGACGTCGTGCTCGGCGACGACGACCTCGACGGCGTCCGGATCGGCAAGACCGGTTCCGCAGGGCTGGGCACGGGCGGGATGCAGACCAAGGTCGAGGCGGCGCGGATCGCGACCGGCGCCGGGATCCCCGTGGTCCTCACCTCGGCACCCTTGGCCGGCCGAGCGCTCGCCGCGGAGCGCGTCGGGACGCTGTTCCGGCCGACCGGGCGCAAGCGGCCGACCCGGCTGCTGTGGCTCAAGCACGCGACCGTGGCCAGTGGCCGCCTCGAGCTGGACGCCGGGGCGGTGCGCGCCGTCGTCGAACGCGGTGCCTCGCTGCTCCCGGCCGGGGTGACCGGCGTGTCGGGCCGGTTCGTCGCCGGCGACCCGGTCGACCTCGTCGGTCCGGACGGCGCCGCGGTTGCCAGGGGACTGGTGAACTTCGACGCTGAGGAGCTGCCGTCCCTGCTCGGCCGCTCGACCCGCGACCTCAAGCGCGACCTGGGCGCGGCCTACGAGCGCGAGGTCGTGCACCGTGACGATCTGGTCCTCCTGTTCTGAGTCGGTGGGACCGGCCGCCGCTGACGTCGGCTGAGTCGGCAAGTGGCCGGCAGGGCGGTGGTAGCGGGTTGACGCGCGCGTGCATACACGGATGGATGCGTATGTGAAGGCCCGTCCCCTATGGTGGGTCGGCGCGCCTTCCCGAGAGGCGTGTGACGCGCGTACGAGCGCCGTCGGCGCGACCGGGCAACCCCCCCATCTCCGGTTCGCGAACGTTCGGTGCTCGCCCGCGCAACCCGACGGGGCCGCCCAGCATCGCTGTCCGGCCCCGTCGCCTTCTCCTGCCGGTGGCACGGCATGATGGTGGTGTGCCCAGCACAGCCGGACCTAGCTCCGGCCCCCCCACCGGTGGCGACTTCTCCGGCGTGCTCGCAGCGGCGATCGCGCGCCGGCGGTTGAGCCTGCGCGAGCTCAGCGAGCGACTCGCCGCCCGCGGCGTACCGGTGAGCGTGGGGGCCCTGAGCACGTGGCGCAGTGGACACCGTCGCCCCGAGCGCGGGGCGTCGCTGGATGCACTGCCGCACCTGGAGGAGCTGCTCGACCTGCCCAGCGGCTCGCTCGTGGCCCATCTGGGTCCCTCGCGCCGGGTCGGTCCCGAGGGCAGGGAGGACTACGACGTTCTGATCGGCCGGGACGTCGACCTCCAGGCCATGGACGAGGCTGTGGGGTGCGTGCCGCCGACCCAGCTCGACGGCCTCGGCGGGGTGACGATCGTCGACGTCGCAGCCGACCGGCGTTCCTATGCGGTGAGCAGACTGACGCGGTGGCGAGCCCGGGTCGACGGTGCGGTGCGCGCTCCGCGGCACGGCTACGTCGAGTCGCCGGCGAGCGAGCCGCAGGTCGAGGTCCGCTCGGGAGCCAGGGTCGGGCGCACGGCCTGGTGCGCGCAGACCGGCTACTTCGTCTGGGAGATGCTGCTGGACCGGCCACTGCCGTTGGGGGAGACGACGATGTCGTCCGACGTGGCACGGGTCGAGGAGTCCAGCGACGTGATCGGATACAGCGCGGTCGCCGAACGGCGGGTCACGTCCGCCGATCTGTGGGTGCGGTTCAAGGGCACCCTCCCCACGGCCTTCAGCGCCGTCGAGGACTCCGCCGCGGGTCTGCAGCGGCGCGCGGTGCGGCCGGTCGGATCGACGGTGCACTTGGGCGTGCTGGGCTTCGGACCCGGGGTCTACCGGCTCGAATGGACCTGGTGAGCGGTTCCGCGACGGCCGCCGAGGAACCGGACCGTGGTCGGCTCTGCCCGGCCTCGTCCGGCGCCGTACGCTGGGTGCTGCCATGACCACCGAGAACGGGCCCGCCCACTATCTCGACCACGCCGCCACCACGCCGATGGTGCCCGCGGCGGTCGAGGCGATGACCGCGCAGCTGGTCACGGCGGGCAACCCCAGCTCGCTCCATGCCTCCGGTCGCCAGGCCCGCCGCGTCGTCGAGGAGTCGCGCGAGACCATCGCCCAGGCCATCGACTGTCGCCCCGGCGAGGTCGTGTTCACCTCCGGCGGCACCGAGTCCGACAACCTGGCGATCAAGGGCCTCTACTGGTCGCGGCGCGAGGGCGACCCCGCGCGCCGGCGGATCCTGGCCAGCGCCGTGGAGCACCACGCCGTCCTCGACCCGATGGAGTGGCTGGCCCGTGCCGAGGACGCCGAGGTCGAGCTGCTGCCGGTGGACCACACCGGCCGGCTCGACCTGGATGCGGCCCGCGCCGCGATCGAGCGCGATCCCGCATCGGTGGCCCTGATCTCGCTCATGTGGGCCAACAACGAGGTCGGGACCATCCAGCCGGTCGCCGAGGTCGTCGCGCTGGCCCATGCCCACGGGATCCCGGTGCACACCGACGCCGTCCAGGCGCTCGGTTCGGTGCCGATCGACTTCGCCGCCTCCGGCGTCGACGCGATGACGCTCACCGGGCACAAGGTCGGCGGTCCGTTCGGGGCCGGCGTCCTGATCGTGCGGCGTGACCTCGACCTCGTCGCCCTGGTCCACGGTGGCGGCCAGGAGCGCGACATCCGCAGCGGCACCCTGGACACCCCGGCGATCGCCGGGCTGGCGGCCGCCATCGAGCTCGCGGTCAAGCGACAGGCCGAGCACGCGACCCACCTGGCCGAGCTGCGCGACGACCTGGTCCGCCGTGTCGTCGAGGTCGTACCCGACGCGCACCTGCACGGGGCGCCGCTGGAGTCTCGGGACGCGCGACTGCCCGGCAACGCCCACCTCGGCTTCCCCGGATGCGAGGGCGACTCGCTGCTCATGCTGCTCGATGCCCGCGGTATCGAGTGCTCCACGGGCTCGGCCTGCTCGGCCGGCGTCGCCCAGCCCTCCCACGTGCTGCTGGCGATGGGCTGCACCGACGACGCTGCGCGCCACTCGCTGCGCTTCTCCTTCGGCCACACCTCCACCGCCGCCGACGTCGACGCGGTGGTCGAGGCCATCGGCCCGGTCGTCGAGCGCGCCCGGGCCGCGCGCCGCGCGTGACCGGCATGACCGAGCGGCAGGGCGACCGGTTGCGGGTCGTGGCGGCGATGTCGGGCGGGGTTGACTCCGCGGTCGCGGCCGCGCGCGCCGTGGAGGCAGGCCACGACGTCACCGGCATCCACCTCGCGCTGTCGCGCAACCCGAAGTCCTACCGCAGCGGCGCCCGCGGCTGCTGCACCATCGAGGACGCCAACGACGCCCGCCGCGCCGCCGACGTGATCGGCATTCCCTTCTACGTCTGGGACCTCTCCGACCGCTTCCACGACGACGTCGTGGAGGACTTCCTCGACGAGTACGCCGCCGGGCGCACCCCCAACCCGTGTCTGCGGTGCAACGAGAAGATCAAGTTCGCCGCCGTCCTCGAGCGGGCGCTGGCGCTGGGCTACGACGCCGTGGCCACCGGTCACTACGCCCAGCTGCGCGCCGGACCGGACGGCGACATCGAGATGCACCGCGCGCTCGACCACGGCAAGGACCAGTCCTACGTGCTCGGCGTCTTGGACCAGCACCAGCTCGCACACTCGCTCTTCCCGCTCGGCGGGTCCACCAAGCCCGACGTGCGCGCCGAGGCGGCCCGACGCGGGCTGCTGGTCGCCGACAAGCCAGACAGCCACGACATCTGCTTCGTCGCCGACGGCGACCACGCCGGCTGGCTGCGCGAGAAGCTCGGCGATCAGGCCCCCAACTCCGGCGGCCCGATCATCGACGACGCCACCGGCGAGGAGCTCGGCCGTCACGAGGGCACCTACGGCTTCACCATCGGCCAGCGCAAGGGACTGCGGATCGGCCGCCCGGCGCCCGACGGCAAGCCGCGGTTCGTGCTCGATATCGAGCCGGTGTCGGGCACCGTCACCGTCGGTCCGCGCGAGCGGCTCGCCGTACACCGGCTGCGCGGTGTCCGGCCCCGATGGTGTGGCGGCGCACCGAGCCGGATGCGCGGCACGGTGCAGCTGCGAGCGCACGGCGGCGAGCTCCCTGCCACGGTCAGCGTCCTCGACGAGTTCGTCGAGATCGAGCTCCACGAGCCCGCCTTCGGCATCGCTCCCGGTCAGGCGGCCGTCGTCTACGACGGCACGCGGGTCGTGGGCTCGGCCACGATCGCGGTGACCGAATGAGCCGGTCCGACCGAACGCGGCTGTGCGGGATCGGCCACGTGGGGGATCGGCTACGTGGCGGATCCGCCACGTGCGGGATCCTCCACGTGGGGGATCGCCCACGTGGGGGACCGACCGCCTACCCGGTCCGCTTCGTAGGGGATCGCGCATGAGCGGCGCCGGCGCCACCGGCGTCGGGTCGATGCCCGGCACCTCGTTCGAGGAGGCCCAACGGGTCGTGCTCGGCGAGTTGAGCCCCGATGTCGGCGCCATGCCGCACCTTGTCGAGGTGCCGGCGCGCGGCGTCGCGGCGGGCATGGTGGGGCGCACCCTCGGCCTGGTCACCGACCTCGGCGCCGACCTCCAGCCGGCCGGCTGGCGGCTCACCGGCGGTCCGGCGTCGGCCGGCGTGGACCATCGCCGGGCGCGCAGCCTGCTGGCCCAGGACCTCGACGTACTCGAGGAGCTCACCGAGGGCTATGCCGGCCCCCTCAAGGTGCAGGTCGCCGGACCCTGGACCCTGGCCGCCACCGTGGAGAAGCCGCGCGGCGACAAGGTCCTCGCCGACGTCGGCGCCCGCCGCGATCTCGCCCAGGCGCTGGCCGAGGGGATCGGCACCCACGTGCGCGACGTGCGTCGGCGGGTCCCCGGTGCCGATCGGCTCGTCGTCCAGGTCGACGAGCCCGCGCTGGCCGCCGTCGTCGGCGGACGCGTGCCCACGGCCTCCGGCTTCGGCAAGCACCGCACCATCCATCCGCCGGAGGCGTCCGAGGCGCTGGGCTGGGTGCTCGATGCGATCGCGGAGCAGGGCGCCGAGCCCTGGGTGCACTCCTGTGCCGCCGGCACCCCGCTCGAGCTCGTGCGCGGGGCCGGGGCTCGCGGGCTATCGGTCGACCTGGACGCCGTCGACGCGGCCGGACTGGACGTCCTGGCAGAGATGCTCGAGTCCGGCGGGAGCGTAGCTCTCGGCGTGGTGCCCTCCACCGACCCGACGACGCCGCCCGGGCAGCGGCAGATCACCGAGCGGGTTCTACGGTGGCTCGATCAGCTCGGCCTGGATCCCGGGATGCTCCCTGACGGTGGCTCCGGACTGATCGTCACCCCGACGTGCGGGCTGGCCGGCGCGACACCCGGCTGGGCCCGGCAGGCGCTGGACCTGAGCACGGCGACGGCCCGCCACCTCCGCGGGGGAGAGTAGGCGGGCCGCCACCGATCGGGCCGGGCCGGTCAGCCGACGTGGACGCCGCCCTCGGGGCCGTCGGTGGCCAGTTCCTGGTGCTTGACGCTCAGGAAGACCCAGATGATCGCCGAGGCGGCGAGCATCATCAGCGAGGCGGCGAAGAAGGCGCTGGTCGCGCCCTCGGCGAACACCTGGTGCTGGACCATCTCCTGCATCGCGGCCACCTGCTCGGCGGTCGGCGCCGGGGCGCCCGGGTTCTGCGCACCGGCCTTCGCGGCTGCCGTGGCCAGCTCGGCGCCGCGGTCGGTGAACACGTGCGTGGCCACGGTGGCGAGGATGGCCAGGCCGAGCGCGCCGCCGACCTGCTGCATGGTGTTGAGCACGCCGGAGCCGATGCCGGAGTCCTCGTTGCGCAGGTGGTGCACCGCGGTCAGCGTGAGCGGGATGAAGGTGAGCCCCATGCCGAACGCCATCAGCAGGATGTAGGGGAGCAGGTCGCTCACGTAGCTCGGGTCGGTCTCGGTGACCGGCCACGTGGTGTCGTAGGGCAGCCGTGAGAACCCGAAGAGCGCCCCGGCGGCCATCAGCGTGCCGACGCCGGCGAGGAACCGCGGGTCGATCCGGCTGATCAGGTTCGAGGAGATCGCGGCGGCGGCCATCAGGCCGACACAGAACGGCAGGAACGCGACGCCGGCGTGCAGCGGGCTGTAGCCCATCACGTTCTGGATGTACTGGGAGAGGAAGAAGAACATCGCGAACATCGCGGCGGGGGCGAGGAACATGGCCGCGAAGCTGCTCGCACGGGTCCGGTGGAGGAACACGCGGAACGGCAGGAGGGGGTGCGCGGCGCGGCTCTCGATGACGAGGAAGGCGGCGAACAGCGCCAGTCCTGCGATGAGCGGGAGCAGGGTCCAGGTGTCGCCCCATCCCTGCTCCCCGGCGCGGGTGATGCCGTAGACGATGCCGACGAGCCCGACCGAGCCGGTGACTGCGCCGGGGACGTCGAGCTCACCGGGGTGGCTCTCGGACTCGCGCAGGAAACGCGGGGCGAGGAAGGCCGCGGCTAGCCCGATCGGGGTGTTGATCAGGAAGGTCAGGCGCCAGCCGAGGCTCGGGTCGAGGCCGGTGAGCCAGCCGCCGAGGATCAGGCCGACGGCCGCGCCGACGCCGGACATCGCGGCGTACACGCCGAAGGCGCGGTTGCGGGCAGGCCCGGCCGGGAACGTCGTGGTGATCAGGGCCAACGCGGCGGGAGCCGCCATCGCGGCACCGAGACCCTGGAGGGCGCGCGAGCCGACCAGCAGGGCCTCGTTGGTGGCCAGGCCTCCGAGCGCCGAGGCGATCGCGAAGACGATCAGGCCGGTCATGAACAGACGGCGGCGTCCGTAGAGGTCTCCGAGACGGCCGCCGAGCAGCAGCAGGCCGCCGAAGGCGAGGGCGTAGCCGGTGACGATCCAGGTCTGGTTCGCCTCGGCGATGTGCAGGTCCTTGCTGATGAACGGGATCGCGATGTTCGCGATGGTGCCGTCGAGCACCACCATCAGCTGCGCGACGCAGATCAGGACGAGCGCCCACCCGAGGTGGAGCTCCTTCTCCTGCCCGGCCGCGGGCTCGGGCGCGAACTCGGGACGTTCCTCCAGTGTCGTGTGGTCGGTCATAGGTCTTCTTTCGGGCTCGGTCGATCGGCCGGCGGCAGGGAGCGCCGGCGGGCGTGGGAGACGCCGGTCGGTCGACCGGTCGTCAGGGGATGTCGTCGAGAACGGTGGTCAGGGGCGTCCGGAGGACGTCGTGTCAGGGCCTCACGGCCGGAAGGATGATCTGGTCGATGACCCGCTCGATCGAGGTGAGATCGATCGGATCACCCAGCAGGAACTGGCGGTGCAGGAGGATGCCGGGCAGCGCCGCGGCCATCAGGTCGAGGTCGACGTCGTCGCGGATCTCGCCGCGCTCGCGGGCGCGGTCGAAGATGGCGCGGCCGACGGCGGCCTTGGGCGCGACGAACTGGTCACGGAACGCATCGGCGAAGTCACGGTCGCGGCCGATGGCGGTGACGATGCTGGCCAGCAACGAGATCTGGCGTTCGTCGGTGAGGCCGCCCATGCCGCAGGCGGAGGCGAGCAGGTCGCTGCGCAGGCTCCCGGTGTCGGGCAGCACCGGAGTGCCCTTCATCGAGGTGAGCGCATCGACGACGAGCGCCTCCTTGGTGCTCCAGCGCCGGTAGAGCGTGGCCTTGGAGGCGCGGGCGGCGCTGGCGACGGCGTCCATGGTGAGGCGGTCGTAGCCGACGTCGATGAGCACGTCGAGGGTGGCGTCGCGGATCTCCTGCTCGCGGTCGCCCTCCACCCGGGGCCGCGTCGCGGCCTCGGCCGAGGTGTCGCCGGGGGCGGGAGTCATCGGGAGGTCCTCTCACAAGATGGAACGGAACAGTTTCGTACTGATGAAGACAGTACGACCTCGTTTCATTCCCGGCAAGTCGATTTCTCTTGATCGACCGCCTGACCGCGTCGGAGTCATCGCCCGGTCGTTCCGGAGTGCAGCCGGACGAGTGTCCGCGGCACCCGGCAAGATGTCCTCGTGTCCGAGATCTCCCACGTCGACAGCAGTGACTCCTCGGCCCCGAAGGCTCCCGGCGACGAGGCACGCGAGGAGCACCGCCTGCTCGCCGAGGAGGTCGAGGACGCGCGCTGGCGCTACTACGTCCTGGACTCCCCGACCCTCGACGACGCCGACTTCGACCGCCGGATGCGCCGCCTGGAGGAGCTCGAGGAGGCGTTCCCCGAGCTGCGCACCCCGGACTCGCCGACGCAGAAGGTCGGGGGAGCGGTCTCCACGGAGTTCACCGCCGTCGACCACCGCCAGCGCATGGAGAGCCTCGACAACGCCTTCTCCTTCGACGAGCTGGCGTCCTGGTACACCCGCCTGGGTCGCGACGGCATCGATTCGCCCGCGCTGCTGTGCGAGCTGAAGGTCGACGGCCTCGCCATCAACCTGCTCTACGAGAACGGTCGCCTGGTCCGCGCGCTCACTCGCGGCGACGGGCGCACCGGTGAGGACGTCACCCCCAACGTCCGGACGATCGAGTCGGTGCCCGACCGGCTCACCGGCACCGAGGAGTTCCCGGTCCCCGGTCTCGTCGAGGTGCGCGGAGAGGTCTTCTTGCCCGTGGCGGCCTTCGAGCGGCTCAACGAGTCGATGACCGAGGCCGGCAAGCCGCCCTTCGCCAACCCGCGCAACGCCGCCGCCGGATCGCTGCGGCAGAAGGACCCACGCGTCACCGCGACCCGCGCGCTCGGGATGGTCTGCCACGGCACCGGTGCACGCGAGGGCTTCGAGCCGAAGGCACAGTCGCAGTCCTACGAGGCTCTGGCGGCCTGGGGACTCCCGGTCTCCGAGCAGGTGCGGGTGGTGCCCACCCTCGCCGACGTCGAGGCCTACATCGAGAACGCCGGGGAGAACCGGCACACGATCGTGCCCTACGAGATCGACGGCGTGGTGGTCAAGGTCGACGACGTCGCGCTGCAGCGCCGGCTCGGCTCCACCAGTCGCGCTCCCCGCTGGGCGATCGCGTTCAAGTACCCGCCTGAGGAGGTCAACGCCAAGCTGCTCGACATCCGGGTCAACGTCGGGCGCACCGGCCGGGTCACTCCCTACGGCGTCATGGAGCCCACGCGAGTCGCGGGCTCGACGGTGGAGAACGCCACCCTCCACAACGCCCACGAGGTCAAGCGAAAGGACGTCCGACCCGGCGACACGGTGGTGCTGCGCAAGGCCGGCGACGTGATCCCAGAGATCGTCGGTCCGGTGCTGCCGCTGCGGCCCGAGGGGCTGGCCGAGTGGGTGATGCCGACGCAGTGCCCGGCCTGCGGCACCGCGTTGGCCGAGCAGAAGGAGGGCGACAAGGACCTGCGCTGCCCCAACCACGAGAAGTGTCCCGGGCAGGTGCGCGAGCGGGTGTTCTTCGTCGCCGGGCGCAGCGCCTTCGACATCGAGGGCCTCGGCTACGAGGCGGCCACGGCCCTGCTCGACGCCGGCGTCATCGACAACGAGGGCGACGTCTTCTCCCTCACTGCCGACGACCTGCTCCGCACGCCGCTGTTCACCCGGGCGCCGAAGAAGGGCGAGGAGGGCCCGCAGCTGAGCGCCAACGGGCAGCGCCTGCTCGACAACCTCGGCGCGCGGCTCGAGGTTCCGCTGTGGCGGGTGCTGGTGGCGCTCTCGATCCGTCACGTCGGCCCGAGCGCGGCGCGCGCCCTGGCCCAGGAGTTCGGCTCGATGGAGGCGATCCGGGCGGCCACCGAGGAGCAGCTCGCCGCCGCGGAGGGCGTCGGGCCGACCATCGCCGAGGCGGTGATCGCCTGGTTCGAGGTGCCCTGGCATGTCGCCATCGTCGAGAAGTGGACCGCGGCCGGCGTCGCCATGGCCGACGAGCGCGACGAGTCCACCCCGCGCACCCTCGAGGGCCTGACCGTCGTCGTCACCGGATCCCTCGTCGACTTCAGCCGCGACTCCGCCAAGGATGCGATCCTGGCCCGTGGCGGCAAGGCGGCCGGGTCGGTCTCGAAGAAGACCGACTACGTCGTGGTCGGCGAGAACGCCGGGTCCAAGGCCGACAAGGCCGAGCAGCTCGGCGTCCCGGTCCTCGACGAGGACGGGTTCAAGGCGCTGCTGGAGTCCGGACCCCCGCCCGCATCAGACTGACCCCAGCATGCGGAACACTTGTGCATAATAAGTGTGCACAACTATCCTGCACGCATGGGTCTCGAACGCCCCGGCCCGAACGACGACCATGCCGGCTCTTCCGATCACTCCGGTCAGTCCGGCCTGCGGCTGGACGCGGCCGCGCTGAAGGTGCTGGCCCATCCACTACGCTCACGGCTGCTGTCGGCACTACGTCGCGGCGGCCCGGCCACCGCCACCGACCTCGCCGCGGACCTGGAGACCAACTCGGGCGCCACCAGCTACCACCTGCGCAAGCTGGAGTCGGTCGGGCTGGTGGCCGACACCGGCAAGGGTGAGGGCAAGCGGCGTCTGTGGGCGGCAGCCACGGACACTCACCAGTGGGTCGCCAGCGACTTCAGCGGTGACGAGGACTCCGAGACGGCGCTGAACTGGCTGGTGCGCGACTACCTGCGTCACCTGGCGGAGCGGTTCGGGCGATGGCTCGACGTCGAGGCCGCCTGGCCGTCCGCCTGGCGCGACGCGGTGGGCATGAACGACGACTTCGTCGTCGTGACCGCGGCTCAGCTCCAGCAGCTGACAGACGAGATCGGCGAGGTCGTCGCCCGCTACCGCCGTGCGGGGGAGGGCGATCCGGAGGCGAGGCGGATCGCGGTGTACTCGGTGACCTTCCCGATCGACCTCGACGAGGACCCCGAGGATCGCGCGTGACCACCCACCTGTCGCCGAGCGCGGCACAACGCGTCTTCCTCGTCCTGACGGCCACCCGGTGGCTCCCGGTCGGCTTCGTGATCGGCGTCTTCACGCTGTTCGCGATCGAGCGCGGGCTCACCGTGCAGCAGACGCTCAGCTACGGCGCGGCCCAGGGCCTCGCCGTGGTGCTGCTCGAGCTGCCGACGAGCGGCTTCGCCGACGCCTTCGGGCGCAAGTCGGTCCTGGTCGTGGCCGGCGTGATCGACGTGATCACCGGCGTGCTGTACCTGACGGCGACCTCGTTCTGGCAGTTCATGGTCGCCGCGGCGTTCATGGGGATCTACCGGGCGCTCGACTCCGGGCCGCTGGAGGCCTGGTTCGTCGACACCGTGCACGAGTCCGAGCCGGGCGCCGACGTCGACCAGGCGCTGGCCAGGCAGGGCACGATCGTGGGAGTCGCGATCGCCGGGGGCTCCCTCGCGTCGGGCGGGCTGATCGCCTGGCACCCGGTCGCGGGGGCCAGCGCGCTGGCACTGCCGATCGCGGTGTCCATCGGGTTCGCGGTGCTGCACCTGGTGCTGACGCTCACGCTGGTGCGCGAGTCGCCGCGATCGGTGACCGGGTCCCGGGTCGAGCAGGCCATCGAGTCGGCCAAGCAGACCCCGACGGTCATCAAGGACGGTCTGAGCCTGCTGCGGCACAACCCGATCCTGGCCGGCATCGTCGGGGTCGAGCTCTTCTGGGTGATCGGCATGACCGTGTTCGAGTCGATGCTGCCCATCCGCCTGGCCCAGCTGCTCGGAGGCGAGGCCGAGGCCGGCGCTCTCCTCGGCCCGGTCGCCGCGGGTGGCTGGGCCGTGTTCGCTCTCGGGTCCACCCTCGCCGGGCGCCTGATGCGCCGGTGGGGTGTCGTGCGCGCCGCGATCGCCGCGCGGATCCTGAACGGGCTGGGCGCCGCCGTCATGGGCCTGATGCTCGGGCCGGCCGGGCTCGTCGGCGCCTACCTCGTGACCTATCTGCTGCACGGCATGGGCGGAGCGCCCCACGCGACCCTGCTGCACCGCGAGGCCACGGCACGCAACCGCGCGACGGTCCTGTCGATGAACTCGATGGTGATGTTCGCCGGCGGCGCCGTCGCCGGTCCGGCGATCGGCTGGCTCGCGGAGGCCACCTCCGTACAGGCGGCTATGGTGACCGCCGGCCTGGTCAGCGTGCTGGGTGCGGCGCTCTACCTGCCGGCGTTCCGCCACGAACGCGGCGCAGCGTCGCTCGCCGATCCTGACCTTCTGCGTGGCTGAGTGACTTCTATTGCACGTCGCCGGCCAGCAACAGGTCGTCGCTCGGATCCTTGTCGACTCCGCCGACTGGCGGTGGAGTCTGGTTCGGGCGCACCACGAGATCGAGTTGTCGCGACGAGCACTCTCCGGTCGTGGGCACGCAGGTGATCAGTTCACCCCCGTCGGTCACGGCGAAAGGAACGTCGGCGGGGGTCCACCCGAACTCTGCGGCACCGCTGTCCAGCCTGACCCGAGTTCCATCGGCGAGGTCGTAGACGAAGCTCTCTCCGTCGCCGCGGTACCAGCGCGCGTATCGGCCGTTCGGCGAGATCGCGAAGCGCGAGTCGGGGCTTTCAGAGGCCTCCGCCTCGGCAAGCCGCTCACCCGTGGTCGGATCGATCACGAACGACACATCTGTATCCAGATCGGTTCCCGCGATCGGACCCGGCCGTGGAAGCTCATCCGACGGCCTCGCCGTGGCGGTTCCGGTCGCCAGATCGACCACCGCGGCGCCCTCGGCGGCATCCACCACGAGGTACTGCCCTGTCATCCAGGTCACCGCTCCCTTGCTGACCTCGACGGGCAATCGGACGCGATGCACGTCACGATCGGTCGCAACGTCGTGGACGACTGCGGTCGTTACCGCCCCGCGTCGTTCGATCCAACCCAGATACGGCAACGCCGGATCGGCCGAGGCATCCCTGGCCTTCGGCTCGGTGGAGAGTGGGGTGAGACGTCCATCCGCGGTCACCAACGAGAAGCGTGGGTCGCCCCGTCGGGATCCAGGGTCCTCGTGTTGGACGACGAGCCCCGCTGAGGTGAGGTAGAGAGCCTGCACCGCGCGTGCGGGAACGGTTGCTGAATGCGCACCGCCGTCGACGTAGACGACGTTGCCGATCGCAAAGGCGGCGCCGATCCCGTCCGCCGTGGCAGGCGCCGGGTCGAGGCCACGTCGGTCGTCACCGGGACGGAGCAACGCAACGCCGCTGCCGAGTGCGATCACAGCGGCCAGGGCCGCGGCGCCGATGGCGCTGCGACGACGACGCCGTAGCTGCCGTCCTCGCGTGAGCACGGCCGCGGCCGGAGGGGCCGGGATCTCGAGATGCTCGGCCTCTCGGTTCATCAGGTGGGTCAGTGGCTCAGTCATGGTGGGCTCCGTTGGTCTGGGGGAGGGCGTCCTCGCCGAGCAGCACGCGGAGCTTGGCCAGGGCATCGGAGGTCTGGCTCTTCACGGTGCCGGTCGAGACGCCGAGGGCGGTCGCGGTCTGGGAGACGCTGAGGTCGTCGTAGTACCGCAGGACGACGACGGCGCGCTGTCGCGGCGGCAGCTGGCCCAGCGCCGCGATCACCGCGGGCCGGTCCGTCGGGTCGTCGACGTGGATGTGGGCCGGTTCGGGGAGCTCTGCGGTGGGTCGCTCGTTGCGCCACGATCTTCGGCGGAACCAGGCGGTGGCGGTATTGACCAGGGTGGTGCGGGCATATCCGGGTGCGGCCTCCAGCGAGCGCACCTTGCCCCACGACGCGTAGGTCTTGGCCAGCGCTGCCTGCACCAGGTCCTCGGCCTCGGCCCGATCGCCGAGCAGGAGATAGGCTGTGCGGTACAGCGACGGCCAGGCGGCATGCACCATCTCGGTGAAGTCGTCGTCGCTCGGCGGTCGTGCCATCGGGTCTCCTGGTGCCGGTGCTGGGTCACCCTGACAGATGCGCCGTGGACGGGATCGGTTGGTCGTACGCACCGATCAGTAACATTCGGCTCAATGACCACACGTCCCACCGGCTCGCCCGGACGAGATCCGATCGCCGAGGCCCGCCGCCAGTGGCTCGCCCACGGCTGGGACGACGCCGCCGACGGGATGGCGGCGGTCACCTCGGTGATGCGGGCCCAGCAGCTCATGCTCACCCGCATCGACACCCTGCTGCGTCCCTTCGGTCTCACCTTCGCCCGGTTCGAGCTGCTGCGCCTGCTCAGCTTCGCCTCGGAGCAGGAGATGACGATGCTGCGCGCCGGGCATCGGCTCCAGGTCCATCCCACCTCGCTCACCAGCCTCGCCCGCCGCCTGGTGGACGACGGCCTGGTCGAGCGGAAGTCGAATCCCGACGACGGACGCTCGGCCATCCTCAAGCTCACCTCCCAGGGGCTCGAGCTGGTCGAGGAGGCCACCGCTGTCCTCAACGCCGAGGTTTTCGAGCACGTCGGCCTGACCGCCGACGACATCGCCACGCTGGTCGAGGTTCTCGGCCGCTACCGCCAGGACCAAGGAGACTTCGCCGGATGACCCCACCCCAGCATGGTTCGAGAACCAGCCGTCGGCTGCCGCACCTGGTGGGTCCCAGGCTGAGCTGGGTCGTGGTGCTGGTCGCCGTGCTGCTCTCGGGTCTCGCGCTGGCGTCCGGCATCACCGCCGAGGAGTCCGAGAACGGGGTGGCCAATGTGCCCACCGACGCCGAGTCGGTCGAGGCCGGCCGGCTCGCCGACGAGATCGCGGGATCCGACGTCGTGCCGGCGTTCGTCGTCGTGGATCGCAAGGGCGAGCCGCTCACCGGCGAGGACCGGGGCGTCATCGAGAAGCTAGTCGGCGAGCTGGCCGGCATCTCGCAGGAGGCCCTGGGCGCCGAGGGGGGCAAGTCCGCAGAGGTGTTCCCGATCCCGGCCGAGGACGGAGCCGCCTTCCTGATCGGGGTTCCTCTGCCGGCCGGGGACACCGACACCGTCGAGCCGTTCGTCACCGACCTGCGTGACGCACTCGAGAACGCCGGCCTGCCCGATGGCCTGCGGGCCCAGGTGACCGGTGGTCCGGCGTTCGCCGTCGACCTCTCGCAGGTCTTCGACGGCGCCGACATCCGTCTGCTCGCCTTCACCGCCGCGGTGGTCGCGCTGCTCCTGCTGCTCACCTATCGCAGCCCCTGGCTGTGGCTGGTGCCGCTGGCGGTGGTCGGCGTCGCCGACCGGGTCGCGCTCACCGTCGTCGCGATCGGCACCAAGGTTCTCCCGTTCACTACCGACGGGGCCTCGGTGGGCATCACCTCCGTGCTCGTCTTCGGGGCCGGCACCAACTACGCACTCCTGCTGATCGCGCGCTATCGCGAGGAGCTGCGGCGGCACGAGGACCGCTACGAAGCGATGCGGGTGGCGATCGACCGCGCGGGACCGGCGATCCTCGCCAGCGGTGGGACGGTCATGGTCGCGCTGCTGTGCCTCGGCTTCGCCGACAGTCCGGCCAGCCGCAACATCGGCCTGGGCGGAGCACTGGGCATCTTCACCGCGCTCGTCTACGCGCTGCTGGTGCTGCCCGCGGCGATGACGGTGCCCGGACGCCGGCTCTTCTGGCCGTTCGTGCCCCGCGCCGGCGACGACCGCGAGCACGGTGGTACCTGGTGGAAGGTCGCCGGTCTGGTGACCGGCCGGCCGGTCCTGGTGGCGCTGGGCAGCGTGGTGGTGCTGGTGCTGCTCGCCCTTCCCCTCTTCGGCCTGCGTGCGGGGCTGTCGGAGACCGAGCAGTTCCGTGCCGAGCCGGAGTCGGTGGGTGGACAGGAGGTGCTCGGTGAGCACTTCCCGGCCGGCTTCTCCCAGCCCACGACGATCGTCGCCGACGCCTCGGCGGCCGGCGAGATCCGCGACGCCGTCTCAGAGCTTTCCGACGTCCGGGCGGTGGAGGAGGGCGGCGACCGTGAAGGGCGTGCCCTCCTCAACGTCACCCTGACGACCGAGCCGGCCAGCGGCGCGGCCTTCGACGCGATCACCGAGATACGGGATGCGGCGACGGCGGTCGATCCGGATGCGTTGGTAGGCGGCTCGGACGCCGAAGCCCTCGACGCCGACGAGGCGGCCGCGCGCGATCGGCTCCTGATCATCCCGTTGGTGCTGCTGGTCGTGCTCGGTGTCTTGCTGTTCCTGCTCCGATCGGTCGTCGCCGCGGTCGTGCTGGTGGCGACGGTCGTGGCGACGTACGCGGCCGCGATGGGGGCGGGCTGGCTGGTCTTCGAGCACCTCTTCGGCTTCCCAGCGCTCGATCTGACGATCCCGTTGCTCTCGTTCCTGTTCCTGGTGGCACTCGGCGTCGACTACAACATCTTCCTCGTCACCCGGGCCAAGGAGGAGGCTGAGGTGGAGGCCGCGGAGGGACACCTCGACAGCGGTCGCGCGATCTCGGTGGCGCTGGCGGTGACTGGCGGTGTCATCACCAGCGCCGGCATCCTGCTCGCCGCGGTCTTCGCCGTACTGGGGGTGCTCCCGCTGATCACGCTCACCCAGATCGGCGTGATCGTCGGCATCGGCGTCCTGCTCGACACCCTGCTGGTGCGCACCCTGCTCGTGCCGGCCCTGGTGACCCTGCTTGGGCGCTGGTTCTGGTGGCCGGGGCGTCTCTCCCGGAGTCACGGCCCGAGCGAGCCGCGGCGCGATGCTGAGAGCGAGTCGGCTAACGCCGGGCGTCCTTGACGAACAGGTGACCGGCGAAGCCGAGTCCGGCGCCGATGATGGCGCCGGGCGCGATGCCGATGGCTGTCCGAGCGTGTCGGACCCGGCTCCACCGGACTAGTGCCGGCTCCCGTACTTGAAGCCGTGAGCCGCCCAGCCCAGACCGCCTCCGATGATCGCGCCCGGCGCGAGCCAGAGGAAGTCGAAGATCACGAGGGCGAGCACCGCTCCCACTACTGCTCCGACGCTCGCCCAGACGACAGCTTCCGAGTTCATGCCAGCATCGTGCCAGCGTGACCCGAGTCTTGGCGTCGCCCGATTCAGTCGGTGGACAGGCTGAACTCGTTGCCGTCCGGGTCGGCGAGCACCGCGCTCGCGCCGGTACGGGTGAGCACCGAGGCGCCGAGGGAGACCAGACGGTCGACCTCCTCGTCCAATGACCCACGATCGGTGACCAGCTCGAACCATTCCGGGTTCCTGCGGTCCTTGGCTTGGACCGGCGGGCCTCCCCAGGCGACCTTCGTGCCGCCGTCGGGCGACTGGATGGCGGTCTCCTCGTTCTCGTCCCACACCAATGGCCAGTCCAGAGCGGCGGACCAGAACAGCCCGACCGCGCGGGTGCCGTCGCAGGCGACCTCGCCCAACGGGCCGCAGCCGGCGAGGTAGGAGTTCTCCTCCTCGATCACGCAGAACGCATTGCCCTCGGGGTCGGCCAACACGATGTGGCCCTCGTCGGGCTGCTGGCCCACGTCGAGATGGGTGGCGCCCAGCGCGAGAGCTGCCGCGACGACACTCTCCTGATCGGTGTCGTCGCTGGTGACGTGGAGGTGCAGGCGCCGGCCGCCGGCCGGCTCGTCACCGAGGCGCCGGAACTCGAGCCCGACCTGGGTGCCGCTGCCGAGCACGAACGCCGCCGACCCACGCCAGACGGGGTCGGGGCGGCCCAGCACGGCGGCCCAGAACCGCGCCAGGAGGGCAGGGTCGGCGGCGTCGGAGGTCACCGCACGAAGTCGGGAGGCCATGACGTCGACGGTAGGCCGACGTCATGGCGGGTGCGACCTATTTGTTGCCGGCCAGCAACTGGCGCGCCATCACGATGCGCTGGACCTGGTTGGTGCCCTCATAGATCTGGGTGATCTTGGCATCGCGCATCATCCGCTCGACCGGGAAGTCCTGGGTGTAGCCATAGCCGCCGAGCAGCTGGACGGCGTCGACGGTGATCTCCATGGCGACGTCGGAGGCCAGGCACTTGGCCGCCGCGCCGTAGAAGGGGAGGTCGGGGTCGTCGCGCTCGGACTTCGCGGCGGCGACGTAGACCATCTGGCGGGCGGCCTCGAGCTTCATCGCCATGTCGGCGAGCATGAACTGGATGCCCTGGAAGTCGGCGATCGACTTGCCGAACTGCTGACGCTCCTTGACGTAGCCGACCGCGAAGTCGAGGGCGCCCTGGGCGATCCCGACCGCCTGCGCGCCGATCGTGACGCGGGTGTGGTCGAGGGTGCGCAGCGCGAGCGCGAGGCCGGTGCCGGGCTCGCCGATCATCCGGTCGGCGGGGATGCGGACGTTGTCGAAGAGGAGCTCGCGGGTGGGGGAGCCCTTGATGCCGAGCTTGCGCTCCTTCTCCCCGAAGGTGAAGCCCTCGTCGGACTTCTCCACGATGAAGGCGCTGATGCCCTTGCCGCGTCCGGCGTCGGGGTCGGTGACGGCCAGGACGGTGTAGAACTCCGAGACGCCGGCGTTGGTGATCCACGACTTCTGGCCGTTGAGCACGTAGTCGTCGCCGTCGCGCACCGCGCGAGTCTTCATCGAGGCGGTGTCGGAGCCGGCGTCGCGCTCGGAGAGTCCGTAGGAAAAGCCCTCGCCGGCGGCCAGGCGCGGCAGGTAGCGCTGCTTGAGCTCGTCGGAGCCGCCGAGGATCAGCGGCATCGAGCCGAGCTTGTTGACCGCGGGGATGAGCGAGGACGACGCACAGCCGCGCGCGACCTCCTCGATGATGATGCAGGTCGCCAGGGCGTCGGCCCCGACGCCGTCGTACTCCTCGGGCACATGCGCGGCGTGGAAGTCGGAGGCGACCAGTGCGTCATGAGCGGCCTGCGGGTAGCTCGCGTTCTCGTCCACCTCGGCCGCGTGCGGGGCGATCTTGGCCTCCACCAGCTCGCGGACGGCGGCCCGCAGCTCCTCGTGGTCGTCGCTGGTGCGGAAGAGGTCGAACTGAGAGCCGGTCATGTCACGTCCTGTGAAACTCGGTATCGTTTGGGTGATACTGAGTGTCACACATCGAGCGGAAGGTCTCAACATGGGCTCCGACACGCGCCAGCGGATGGCCGATGCCGCCTTCGCGCTGTTCGAGGAACACGGCTACGACGCGACGACGGTCGACCAGATCGTCGAGCGGGCCGGGGTGAGCCGCTCGACGTTCTTTCGTGCGTTCGGCTCGAAGGAGGAGGTGATCTTCCCCCGCCACGACGACCTCCAGGCCAAGATCACCGCGCGGCTGGAGAGCGGCAACGCCCAGACCTTCCGTCTCGCGATCGCCGAGGCGGCCGGGCTGGTGCTCGCCCAGTACCTCGACGAGGGACAGGTGGCGCTGACCCGCTATCGCCTCACCCGCTCGGTGCCCGCGCTGCGCGATCGCGAGATCGCCAGCACGCTGGGCTACCAGCGCCTTTTCCGTGAGCACGCCCGCGGGTGGCTCGCCGAGCTCGGTGGCCCCGACGTCGACCTGCACGCCGAACTGCTCGCCGCCTCGGTCGTCACCGCGCACAACGTCGTCCTGCGGCGCTGGCTGCGCGGCGAGACCGCAGCGCCCTGGCGAGAGTTCGACGACGCGATGGTGGCGGTGTTCCGCGGATTCGACCCCGCTCCGACGGGCGGGGGCTCGACCGTCGTCGTCGTCGGCTCGGACCTGCCGCCCGATGAGGTCGCCGCGCGCGTGCGCGTCGCCCTTGCCGGTTCCGACCCGACGCTCGCCCCGGCGGACCGGCTCGATGGGCCTACGCTGGGGCGATGAGGAGCCTTCCCGCCACCGTTCTCCGACTCGTCCTCGGCTCGTTCATGGTCACCGCGGGCGTCCTGCACCTGACCACCCAGCGCCAGGAGTTCACCGCGCAGGTGCCGGAGTGGTTCCCGGTCGACGACGACCTCACCGTCGTCGGCTCCGGAGTCGCCGAGATCGCGCTCGGCGCGGGCCTGGTGGCCCTTCCCGCCAAGCGGCGACTCTTCGGTGGCCTGCTCGCGGTGTTCTTCGTCGTCATCTTCCCCGGCAACATCGCGCAGTACGTCGAGGGCACCGACGCCTTCGGCCTCGACACCGATCGCAAGCGCCTGGCGCGCCTCTTCTTCCAGCCGGTGCTGGTGCTCGCGGCGCTCGCGGCCGGAGGCTGGCTGCGGCGGTCGGGCTCGCGTGGAGGCAGCGCGAGCTAGCTAGCTAGGGCATGTCTCCCTATTCATGGCGGCATTCACGGCGGCGCCGGACGCCGCCCAGGCCGCACGCTGACGGACACCGCAGCTGCTTTGAATACGCCCGGTATGCCGACGCACCTACGGCACCGTCTTCGCACGACCTAGACGACGCCGGCATCCACCAGCAATAGGGCGACACGCCCTAGCCCTGCAAGGAGGCCAGGTCGGCGGCAACGTGCCGGTGGCCGATGGTCTCGTACCCGACGACGAGGACCACCGGCGCCAGCATGACGACGATCAGGCTCCACCCCATCGACACCCCGGCGGCCGCCAGCGCCACGCCGGCCGCGAGCACCGCGATGCTCAGGCCGAGCAACAGCAGGTGGAAGGCATCGGCGGTCCGCAGGAGCAGCGAGTAGAGCACGATCAGCATCACCACGAACAGCAGCACCGGGCCGGCGACGGTGAGTACGGCCTCGGTGTTGCTCAGGTGCTCGGCCTTGCCCTCGATGACGTAGCCCGCGACGTGCAGTCCCGCACCGGTGCCGGCGATGCCGATGTACAGCAGGATGTGGCCGTATCCCCACCCGAAGCCGCGCGCGGGATTGGCGTGCAACGCCGATGCCCAGTCGATGCCGAAGTAGGTCCACCACATCCCGAACGTGAGGCCCACTCCGGCGATGACGACCAGGACCGCCTCCAGGGTCCAGCCGCCGGCCTCCTGCACCGCTCCCGACAGCGCCGCGACGGTGCCCACGACGCCCTCGCCGAGAGCGATGATGGCCAGCAGGGAGTACCGCTCGGCGATGTGGTGCGGATGCCACGGCGTCGCCATCACCACGCCCTCGCGCCGTCGGCTCCGCTCGCCGAAGATCGGCCCGGAGAGCTCGATCAACAGGGTGGGAATCGCGACGATCACGAAGACGGTCAGCGTCGTGTGCGCCAGGGCCAGCGCCACCCAGACGACTTGGGAGATCAGCAGCGATCCGATGTACCACAGCGCGACGCGGCCGCCGTGCGGCGCCTGCAGATAGACGCGTCCCCACTGGATGAGCATCGCCACGCGCATCACGACGTAGCCGAGCACCATCGTGGTGTTGTCGACGTGACCGTGGTGCAGTGAGGCGAAGAACGTCGGCAGCCCCAGCGCCAAGATGATGACGCCGACCATCTGGAGCATGGTGACGAGCCGGTAGAGCCAGTCGTCGGTGTCGAACGCGGAGGCGAACCAGGAGAAGTTGATCCACGCCCAGACCGCCGAGAAGATCGCGAAGACGAAGCCGAAGAGGCCGACGGCCAGGTGCCCGGTGGCCGCCAGATGCGCGAACTCGTTGCCGGCCACCCCGAAGGCCACGACGAACGTCAGGTCGAAGAGCAGCTCGAGGCTGGTGGCGACGCGACCGCGTTCGTGTGGATCGCGTCCGGTCATCCTGACCAGGCGGTGCGACAGATCCGTTGCGGGGTTGGACATGCAGCTCCGATCGAGCCGAGACGGGCAAGCGGGACAGCCTAACCCCGCAGCTGCCGCAGCAGGGTCGCGATCGGCGCCCATCGGTGGGGAGTCACGGGTCCCACGCCAGGACGGCGTCGCGCAGGCCTTCGCGCGGCGTTGCGCTGTCCAAGCGCAGGACCGGCTGGGTCAGGCTGGCCAGCCATTCCTCGTGAGCGACCCGGCTGCGCCCCTGGAACCCGGGGTCGTCGTAGCCGCGCGCCCAGGTGAGGAACGCCGCCCAGGCCGGCTCGTCGAAGCTCCCGCCGGCGCGTCGCGACACCTCCCGGGCCTCGAGTCGACGCAGCCGTTCGTCGGGGTCGAGGGTCAAGAACACCACCGCGTCGCACTCGGCCACGACCTCCTCGCCCCAGCCGAGCACCGAGCCCGAGAGCACCCATGCCTCGCGAGGCACGAACATCTCGCGCATCAGCGCCACCCTCCGCTCGGGGGCTCGCTTCTCCAGGTATGGCGGGTCGGTCGGCATCCAGAAGTAGTCGTCGGCGTCGGCGTGCGGGACCGCCCAGTGGTCGGCGAGCGCCCGCGCCAGCGTGGTGGTGCCCGACCCGCTCGCCCCGATGATGTGCACGCGACTCCGCTCCATGGGCCCATCCTCGCTGGCGGGCGCAGGTCGGGGGCCGGGGGATCGGAGCCCGCCCAGATGCCGGGAGACCGGCGAGCCTCCCGCTGCCCGCGAGGCGGGCCGGAGAGCAGCGGTCCTAGGATCGACGCCATGCCTGAGATCACTCGTGACGAGGTCGCCCACCTGGCGATGCTCGCCCGGATCGACCTGGACGACGCCGAGCTCGACCACCTCGCGCCCCAGCTGTCGGTCATCCTGGAGTCGGTGGCCTCGATCGCCGGGGTCGCCGGCGACGACGTGCCCGCCACCTCGCACCCGCTGCCGATGACCAACGTCTTCCGCGACGACGTCGTGGTGCCGGGCCTTACCGCCGAGCAGGCGCTGTCGGGCGCGCCCGCCTCCGAGCAGGACCGCTTCGCCGTCCCGCGGATCCTGGGGGACGAGCAGTGAGCGCCCCGAGCACCGGAGGGATCCGCCGGACCGCCGCCGAGATGGCCGCCGCCCTCGCCGACGGCAGCACCACCTCGGTCGAGCTGACCCAGGCCCACCTCGACCGGATCGCCGAGGTCGACGGCGCGGTCCACGCCTTCTTGCACGTCGACCCCGAGGGTGCGCTCGCCGCCGCCGCGCGCTCCGACGAGCGCCGGGCCGAGGGCGCCACCGCGTCCGCGCTGGACGGGGTGCCGATCGCGGTCAAGGACGTGCTGGCCACCGAGGGTCTGCCGACCACCTGCGGATCGCGGATCCTCGAGGGCTGGATCCCGCCGTACGACGCCACCGTGGTCGCCAGGATCAAGGCCGCGGGCCTGCCGATCCTGGGCAAGACCAACATGGACGAGTTCGCGATGGGCTCCTCTACCGAGCACTCCGCCTACGGGCCGACCCACAACCCGTGGGACCTCGACCGGATCCCCGGCGGCTCCGGCGGTGGTTCGGCCGCGGCCGTCGCCGCCTTCGAGGCCCCGCTCGCGCTCGGCACCGACACCGGCGGCTCGATCCGCCAGCCGGGCGCCGTCACCGGCACGGTCGGCGTCAAGCCCACCTACGGCGCGGTCTCGCGCTACGGCCTGGTGGCGCTGGCCAACTCCCTCGACCAGGTCGGCCCCGTCACCCGCACCGTGCTGGACGCCGCGCTGCTCCAAGAGCTCGTCGGCGGCCACGACCCGCGGGACTCCACGTCGGTCGACCAGCCGGTCGGCGGGCTCGTCGAGGCCGCCCGCCGCGGCGCCGACGGCGACATGAGCGGCGTCCGCGTCGGGGTCATCACCGAGCTGGCCGGCGACGGCTGGCAGCCCGGCGTCATGGCCCGCTTCCGCGAGTCGCTCGACCTGCTCGTCGACGCCGGCGCCGAGGTCGTCGAGGTCTCGTGCCCGCACTTCGTGCACGCGCTGGCCGCCTACTACCTGATCCTCCCGGCCGAGGCGTCCTCCAACCTGGCCAAGTTCGACGCCATGCGCTACGGCCTGCGGGTGCTCCCCGAGGGCATCGACAGCCCGTCGGCGGAGGAGGTCATGCGCGCGACCCGCGACGCCGGATTCGGCGACGAGGTCAAGCGCCGCATCATCCTGGGCACCTACGCGCTCTCCAGCGGCTACTACGACGCCTACTACGGGCAGGCCGGCAAGGTGCGCACGCTGATCGCGCGCGACTTCGACGCCGCCTTCGAGGACGTCGACGTGCTGGCCTCCCCGACGGCGCCGACCACCGCGTTCCGGCTGGGGGAGAAGCTCGACGACCCGCTGGCGATGTACCTCAACGACCTCGCGACGATCCCGGCCAACCTCGCCGGCGTCCCCGGCATCTCGGTGCCCAGCGGCCTCGCCGACGAGGACCAGCTGCCCGCGGGCTTCCAGATCCTCGCCCCCGCGCTCGCCGACGAGCGGTGCTACCGGGTCGGCGCCGCGCTGGAGACGTTGCTGGAGAAGAAGTGGGGTGGGCCGATCCTCGACCGCGCCCCCGGCCTGGAAGGAGCGGCGCGATGAGCACCGACACCGACGTCACGCTGGTGCCCTTCGACGACGTCCTCGCCGCCTACGACCCGGCCCTGGGGCTCGAGGTGCACGTCGAGCTGAACACGAACACCAAGATGTTCTGCGGCTGCCCGGCCGTCTTCGGCGGCGACCCGAACACCCAGGTCTGCCCGACCTGCCTCGGCCTGCCCGGCGCGATGCCGGTGGTCAACGGCAAGGCCGTGGAGTCGGCGATCCGGATCGGCCTCGCGCTCAACTGCGAGATCGCGGAGTGGTGCCGCTTCGCCCGGAAGAACTACTTCTACCCGGACATGCCGAAGAACTTCCAGACCTCCCAGTACGACGAGCCGATCGCCTTCGACGGCTGGATGGACGTGAGCATCCCCGGCGACGACGGCGAGGTCGAGACCTTCCGCGTCGAGATCGAGCGCGCCCACATGGAGGAGGACACCGGCAAGTCGCTGCACGTCGGCGGCGCCACCGGCCGCATCCACGGCGCCGACTACTCCCTGGTCGACTACAACCGGGCCGGCATCCCCCTCATCGAGATCGTCACCAAGCCGATCGTCGGGGCGGGGGAGAAGGCCCCGCTGGTCGCCCGCGAGTACGTCAAGCAGCTGCGCGACCTGATCGTGGCGCTCGGCGTCTCCGAGGCCCGGATGGACCAGGGCAACCTGCGCGCCGACGTCAACCTCTCGCTCGCGCCCCGGGGCAGCGACGTGCTCGGCACCCGCACCGAGACCAAGAACGTCAACTCCTTCCGCTCGGTGGAGCGGGCGGTGCGCTACGAGATGGGCCGCCACGCCGCGGTGCTGAACGCCGGGGACTCGATCCTGCAGGAGACCCGTCACTGGCACGAGGACACCGGCATCACCACCAGCGGCCGGGAGAAGTCCGACGCCGAGGACTACCGCTACTTCCCCGAGCCCGACCTGGTGCCGGTGGCGCCGTCGCGCGAGTGGGTCGAGGAGCTGCGCGCCACCCTGCCGGAGAACCCGACCCAGAAGCGCGCCCGGCTCCAAGCAGAGTGGGGCTACACCGACCTGGAGATGCGCGACGTCGTCGCGGCCGGCGCGGTCGAGCCGATCGAGGCCACCGTCGCGGCCGGGACCACCCCGCAGGCCGCCCGCAAGTGGTGGCTGGCCGAGCTCGCCCGCCGCGCCAACGACGCCGGCGTCGAGCTCACCGAGGTCGGCGTCACGCCCCAGCAGGTCGCCGACGTCCAGGCGCTGGTCGAGGCCGGCACCATCAACGACAAGCTCGCCCGGCAGGTCTTCGACGGCCTGATCGCCGGCGAGGGCACCGCCGCCGAGATCGTGGAGGCCCGCGGGCTCGCGGTCGTCTCCGACGACGGCGCCCTCGGCGCCGCCGTCGACGCCGCCATCGAGGCCAACCCCGACGTCGCGGCCAAGATCCGCGACGGCAAGCACGCCGCCGCCGGAGCCCTGATCGGCGCGGTCATGAAGGAGATGCGCGGTCAGGCCGACGCCGCCCGGGTGCGCGAGCTGATCCTGGAGAAGCTCGCCTGACGTCGTCCGACGCGCTGACGACGCGACTTGTTACTGACCGTTCTTACCTCTGACCTGCGCTTGCAAGAGCAGGTCAGAGGTCACAACGGTCGGTAACAAGCCCGGCCCGCGAACGGCGAGTGGGCGCACCCGCGCGACGGGAGTAGGGTGCGGGCGTCCTACCAATCACCGTCCGTGGCGGGGGAAGCCGGTCGAAGTCCGGCGCTGACCCGCAACCGTAGGCAGGACCCGAGCGATCGGGCCTGCGAGCCGGAGCACCTGTCACGGGTCGCCTCACCGAATCGCTGTCGTGGAACACAGTGGGTGCACCCAGGAAGTCAGGCCTGGGGCCCGCTGGGCTTGCAGCGGGAAGGAAACCGCACATGTTGAACGGCTCGCTGCGACGCGGCGCCGCCCTGGTCACCACCGGGCTGGCCGGCGCCGCGCTCACCCTCGGCGGCCTCGTGGCCGTCGCCCCCTCCGCCTCGGCGGCCCCCGCCGACCCGGCCCCCGCGCAGCGCGGCGCCGCCTGGCTGGCCGGCGAGCCGGCCGGGGGACTCGTGTCCAGCCAGTACGGCGGCCCGGACGGCGGCCTGACGATCGACGTCGCCCTCGCGCTCGCCGCTGTCGGCGGGAACGGCCCCGCCGTCCAGTCGATCGCCGACGGCATGGCCGGCCTGGTCGACGCCGGCGGCTACGTCTCCGGCGAGGAGTACGGCGACGCCGGCAGCACGTACGCGGGAGCGGTCGCGAAGACCGTCGTCCTCGCCCAGGCCGCTCGCCGCGACATCAGCACCTACGGCGGCGAGGACTTCCTCGTCCGGCTGGAGCAGGTGACCAACGACGAGGGCCGGATCACCGACGTCTCCACCTACGGCGACTACGCCAACACCCTGGGCCAGTCCTTCGCCGCCCGCGCGCTCTACGACGGCGGCAGCGAGGAGCACACGATCGCGCGCGACTTCCTGCTCGCCCAGCAGTGCGAGGAGGGCTTCTTCCGTACCGACCTGGGCGCGACGATCGCGGCGGACTGCGACGCCGATCCGGCCGCCGCCCCGAGCACCGACACCACCGCGCTCGCCGTCCTCAACCTGCTCAGCCAGCGCACCAACGACACGGTGGCGCCGGCGCTCGAGCAGGCCTCGCGGTGGCTGCTTGCCGCCCAGCGGCCCGACGGCTCCTTCGGCAGCGACGCCGACATCCCGACCGGGAACGCCAACAGCACCGGTCTGGCCGGGTGGGCGCTCGGCGAGCTCGGCCACGCCGACGCCGCGGCCAAGGCGGCCGTGTGGCTGCGGGCCCGCCAGGTGGTGAACCCGGTCGGGCAGCGGGTCTACCTCCCCGACCTCGGTGGCGCCGTCGCCTACGACGCGGCCGACCTCACCCTCGCCCAGAGCGGCCCGATCGAGCCGGTCGACCGCGACCGGTACCGCCGCGCGAGCGTCCAGGCGGCCCCTGCGCTCCGCTACGCCCCCGACGGCGTCTCTCGGGTCGCCCAGGCGCCGACCCGGTTCCTGCGCGCCGGCAGCACCCAGCAGGTCACCGGCTCCGCCGCGCCCGGCGACGTCGTCGGCGTCCGGACGGCGAAGCCGACGGTCACCCACGCCGGCGCCACCGGCTCGTTCCGGGTGCGGATCACCCTGCCGTCGAAGACGGGCATGGTGCGCTACCAGGTCGCCGACAGCGACGGCGTCCTCGGGACCGTCACCTACCGCGTGCTCGGCAAGGCCACGGTCAAGGTCGTCGCACCCACGTCGGTCAAGCGCGGCACGCGCGTCGTGCTGAAGGCGCGCGGCCTCGTCAACGGCGAGCAGGCCACGTTCGTCGTGGGGGGCAAGAAGGTCGGGAAGGCCGTGGTCCGCAAGGGCGTCGCCAAGCTGCGGGTCAAGGTGAAGGCCAAGCCCGGCCGGGTGAAGGTCCGGGTCAACGGCGCCTTCGCGAACCTGCGGCACGGCGCCGCCACCGTCCGGGTCACCCGCTGATCATGACCTCGACTCAGCGCACGCCGGCTCGGCGCGTGCGGCTTCGCCGACTGCTGCTCGCCCCGGTCGCCGCCCTGCTGGTGGCGGCCGGGGCGAGCGCGCCGGCGGTCCTCGCTCCGGCTCCCGCGCAGGCGGCGGCCTGCACCGGCACGACGGGGGTCACCGTCGTCGTCGACTTCAACTCCCTCGGCGGCGGGGTGCAGGGCGCCTGCGTGAAGAGCGGCGGCAAGGCCGCCGGCCTGTTCAGCGACGCCGGCTTCACGCTCCGGTTCGCCTCGCGTCAGCCGGGATTCGTCTGCCGGGTATCCGACAAACCGGCCTCCGACGAGTGTGTCAACACCGCTCCGGCCAGCGCCTACTGGTCGCTGTGGTGGTCCGACGGCAAGAGCGGGAAGTGGACCTACTCCACGCGGGGGGTCGACGGCCTCAGCGTCCCCGACGGCGGCTACGTGGGCCTGTCGTTCGACGACCAGCCGGGCAGCGACGCGCCGTCGTTCACCCCGGTGGTGCGCCAGAGCCCGCCGAGCAGCACCCCCACCCAGCAGCCGACGCACCAGCCGACCCAGCAGCCGACCCAGCAGCCGACCCAGCAGCCGACCCAGCAGCCCACCGGGCAGCCGTCGCAGCAGCCCACCGGCCAGCCGTCGACGACGCCGTCGCAGCAGCCGCCGGACGCCACCACCGGCGCTGCGACCGACAGCCCGTCGACGAGTCCCACGACGGGCGCGCCGCGACCGGGCCGGACGCCGTCGCGCTCGGCCTCGCCCACCGATCCGGCGAGCACGACGCCGGGGGAGACGCCGGCCACCGACGCGAGCACCGACTCCGCCGTCGAGCAACTGGCCGAGCCCGCGGAGGTCGAGGAGTCGAGCGAGGCCGCGAACAGCGACGACGGGGGACTGCCCGGGTGGCTGGCGCCCGTGGTGATCGTCCTGCTGTTCCTGGGAGCCGGCGCCGCCGTGCTGATCCGCAGACGGGGATCACCACAGCCGTGAGGGGCCTGCCGCGCGACCTGCACCCGGTGGCCTGGTGGCTCTGGGCGATCGGGCTCGCGACGGCGGCATCACTGACCACCAACCCGCTGGTCCTGCTCATCATCGTGGGCGTGGTCGCCTTCGTGGTGAGCTTCCGTCGCGCCGACCACCCGTGGGCCCGGTCGTTCCGGTTCTACGTGTGGCTCGGCGTGATCGCGGTCGTCCTGCGGGTCCTGTGGCGGGTGATCCTCGGCGGCGGCTACCCCGGCGAGGTCGTGCTCGACCTGCCCGAGATCCCCCTGCCGGACTTCGTCAACGGCGTCCGGCTCCTCGGTCCGGTGACCCGCGAGGCGCTGCTCGCCGGGCTGTACGACGGACTCCGCCTGGCGACCCTGGTGATCTGCGTGGGGGCCGCGAACTCGCTGGCCAATCCCAAGCGGCTGCTGCGCAGCCTGCCGCCGGCGCTCTACGAGATCGGCACGGCGCTGGTGGTGGCCGTCACCGTGCTGCCGCAGTTCACCCAGAGCATCGCCCGCGTGCGGGCCGCGCAGGCGCTGCGCGCCGGCGACACCGGTCGGGTCAAGCGGCTGCGGCGCTTCCTGGTGCCCGTGCTGGAGGACACCTTCGACCGCTCGCTCGCGCTTGCCGCCGGGATGGACACCCGCGGCTACGGCCGCTCCGGCGAGGCCTCGGTCGCCGCCCGCCGGCTGACCGGCGGGCTCCTGCTCGGCGGGCTGTGCGGCGTCGGCGTGGGCGTCTACGCGATGCTCGACCAGACGGCGCCGCGGCTCCTCGCCGCGCCGATGCTGGCGACCGGCGTGCTCGTCGCCGCGGCCGGCCTGGTCGCCGCCGGACGCCGAGTGCAGCGCACGCGCTACCGGCCCGACCGGTGGCGCGCACCCGAGATCGCGGTCGTGGTCGTCGGGCTCACCGTCGCCGGCCTGGGCTGGTGGGTCAGTCACCACCAGGTGCTGATCGCCTATCCGCTCCTCACCGCGGCCCCCGAGGTCAGCGTCGCGGCGTTGGCCGCGGCCCTGCTCGGCCTGGCCGCCGTCCTGGTGACCCCACCGCCGGCGGTGCTGCGATGAACGCCGCTGCTCACCCGGCCGCCGACCTGCTCGCCCTGCGCGGGATCAGCTTCGGATACGGCGAGCCGTCGCCGCCGGTCCTCGCCGACGTCGACCTCGGCATCGAGGAGGGCGAGCTGGTGCTGGTCTCCGGGCCCACCGGCGTCGGGAAGTCCACGCTGCTCGGCGTCGTCACCGGACTGGTGCCGCGGTTCAGTGGCGGCATCCTGTCCGGCGACGTGCTCCTGGACGGCGAGAGCATCGTCCACACCGCGCCGCGCGATCGCGCGCACGCGATCGGCTACGTGGGCCAGGACCCGGTGGCGGGCTTCGTCACCGACACCGCCGAGGAGGAGCTCGCCTACGGGATGGAGCAGCTCGGTCTGCCGCCGGAGACGATGCGCCGCCGCGTCGAGGAGACCCTCGACCTGCTCGGCATCGCCGACCTGCGCCGTCGTGACCTGCGCACGCTGTCCGGGGGGGAGCAGCAGCGGGTGGCGATCGGCTCGGTGCTCACGATGCACCCGCGTCTGCTCGTCCTCGACGAGCCGACCTCCGCGCTCGACCCGACGGCCGCCGAGGACGTGCTGGCCACCCTCACCCGGCTGGTGCACGACCTCGGGGTGTCGGTGCTGCTCGCAGAGCACCGGCTCGAGCGGGTGGTGCCCTTCGCGGACCGGATGGTGCTGCTCACCGGCGGGGGACAGGTGGCGGTGGGGGAGCCCGCCGAGCTGTTGGAGACCTCGCCGGTGGTGCCACCGCTGGTCGAGCTCGGCCGGGCGGCCGGCTGGCGCCCGCTGCCGCTGAGCGTGCGGGAGGCGCGTCGCGCAGCCCGTCGTCTCTCACTCGTCCCGCCCGACGACGTCGTCTCCTCCAACGGCGCGCGTCCGGCGCCCCTGCTCGAGGCGAGCGGGGTCGGCGTGAGTGTCGGCGGCTCGGTGGTGCTGCGCGAGGTCGACCTCACCCTGGGCGCGGGCCGGGTCACGGCGTTGATGGGACGCAACGGCGCCGGGAAGTCGACCCTGCTCTGGACCCTCCAGGGCACCCGGCGACGTCAGTCGGGTCGACTCCGGGTCGGCGCCGGTGGCACGGACTCGCCGGCCGACCCGGCGGATCTGGACGCGTCCGGACGCCGCGGCCTGGTCGGCTTGCTGCCGCAGACCGCCTCGGACCTGCTCTACCTCGAGACCGTCGCCGAGGAGTGCGCGGCCGGCGGGCCCGGCGCGCGGGAGATCCTCGACCGGCTCGCTCCCGGGATCCCCGACGACCAGCACCCCCGCGATCTCTCCGAGGGACAGCGCCTCGCGCTCGCGCTCGCGCTGGTACTCGCGCCGGAGCCCCGTGTCGTCCTGCTCGACGAGCCGACCCGCGGCCTCGACTACGCCGCCAAGGCCGAGCTCGCGGCGATCCTGCGCGACCTCGCCGCCCGGGGCCATGCGGTGCTGGTGGCCACCCACGACGTGGAGTTCGTCGCCACCGCGGCCGACGACGTCGTCGTGCTCGCCGACGGCGAGATCGTCTCGGCCGGGCCGACCCGCCGGGTGGTGGCCGAGTCGCCGGCGTTCGCGCCGCAGGTGACCAAGGTGCTCGGTGCGCCGTGGCTGCGCGTCGACGAGGTGGTGGGGCAGCTGTGAGCTCCCACGACGTCGCCGCCGTCCCGCTGGCGTGGCGGAGCCGGCTGATCCTGCTGGTGGCCTCACTGGTGGGACTGATGATGCTGTGCTGGCCGCTGCTGGTGCACGTGCCGGCCGAGGCGGCCGGCGGCGCCGACCGGGTCGACCCGCCGTTCCTGTTCCTGGTGCTGCTGCCGGTGGTGATCGCGGTCGTCATCGCCGAGATGAGCGAGGGCGGGATGGACTCGCGCGTGCTCGCCGTCCTCGGCGTGCTGGCCGCGATCAACGCGCTCATGCGGCTGCTCTCGGCGGGCACCGCGGGCATCGAGCTGGTGTTCTTCCTGCTCATCCTCGCCGGCCGGGTCTTCGGCCCGGGCTTCGGCTTCGCGCTCGGGGTCACCTCGCTGTTCGCCTCGGCACTGATGACCGCCGGGGTCGGACCGTGGCTGCCCTTCCAGATGCTCTGTGCGGCGTGGGTCGGGATGGGCGCCGGACTGCTCCCGCGCCGAATCGGTCGGCGCCGGATCACCGGCCGTGCGGAGATCGCGATGCTGGCGGCCTACGGCGTGGTCGCGGCCTATCTCTTCGGCGCCTTGATGAACCTCTCCAGCTGGCCGTTCCTGCTCGGGATCACCGTGCCCGGGCACGAGGGCAACCTGTCCTTCGACCCGCAGGCCGGGCTCGCCGACAACCTGCGCGCCTTCGGTGTCTACACGCTCCTGACCTCGACCGGCAGCTTCGACACCGGGCGGGCCATCACGACCGCGGTTGCGGTCGTCGTGCTCGGCCCGGCCGTCCTGACGACCCTTCGCCGGGTGGCTCGACGCGCGACCGTGGTGGGCTCCACCCTCGGATCGGACCCCGCGCACCCAGTGGTCTAGCCCGGCGTCGCCGGGTGCCTTGCCCGAGCTCGGGTGGAGAGGCGGACGCGAGGGTGTCCACAGCCACATTCGCCAAGGGGCACCACCCCGTCGAGGTCCGATAAGGTCTAGACACCACCGCCGCCGGGTGCAGGCAGATGCGGGCATTCGTCGCGGGTTGGGGTTGAATAGCGACTGATTCGGCGTCGACTGGCCGAGTCTCCTGGTTTGCCCAGGGAGTTGGGGGGAAGTCGAAGATCCTGGGGGGATCACCTGATGGTTTATTTGTTCGGCACGCCCGAGGTCTCACTTGAGGCCCCACGCGAAGAGCCTTCGCAGGTTGCCGGGTCGGCGTACTCGGAGCCGGCGCATTCGGAGTCCGGCACACCGCAACCGGCCTATGGTCCGGTGCCGCGGGTGCGCGCCCGGATCGTGGCGGGTCTGGCCGGCCTGCCCTGGGCGGCTCTGTTGAGCATCACGCTCGTGATCGACGTCGCCGCGATCCTGATCCGGGCCGATCTGCTCGCCACGGCCGCGGTCTTCGTCCTGGTGTGGACCCAGGTGCCGGCCGCGCGCCGACGCTCCGGACCCGCCGTCGGCGCGGTCACGATGGCGGTCGCCCGGCGTCTGGTCGTGGGCACGGCCCTGTTGGTCACCGGATTCCACGTGGTCGCCGGGAGCGCACACGCGCTTCTCGACGACACCCTCCGACTCGGCGCGGTCGCGGTGCTCGTCGCATTGCCGGCCATCGCCCTCGACGCCCGGCAGGCCCAGCCGCCGCGCGTGCTGCTTGTCGGCGACCTGCCCCAGATGCGTGGCATGGTCGCGCGCTGGATGGACGACGGCAGCGTTCGCGTGGTCGGCGGCCTCGCCCTCGGCGTCTCCAGCGAGATGGCCGCCTCCGGGCTGAGCGACCTCGGCATCGCCTCGCTCGGCACGCTCGAAGAGGTCGCCGACCACCTGCGCGGCAACCCCGCCGACCTCGTCGTCGTCGCACCCGGCGCATCGGTCACCGCCGAGGACCTGCGCCGGCTGTCGTGGCGGCTCCAGGCCACCGACACCCGGCTCGCGGTCTCCAGCGTCACCGACGACGTCGCCCCGCACCGCATCGAGATCGCCACCGTCGGCGGCTCCACGGTCGAGCTCGTCGCGGCCCCGGGCGGCGGCATCGTCTACGCCGCCGCCAAGCAGGTGATCGACCGCGTGCTCGGCATGGTGCTCCTGGTGGCGGTGTCGCCGGTGCTCGCGGTCGCCGCGCTCGCGATCCGCCTCGACTCTCCGGGGCCGGCCCTGTTCCGCCAGGTGCGCATCGGCCGCGACGGCGTCCCCTTCACCATGTACAAGCTGCGCACCATGACCACCCAGGCCGAGGACCTGCGCGAGGGGCTCGACGAGCTCGACGAGGGCAACGGCGTGCTGTTCAAGATGCGCAACGACCCGCGCGTCACCAGGGTGGGAGGCCTGCTGCGCCGTACCTCGCTCGACGAGCTCCCGCAGCTGTTCAACGTGGTGCTCGGGTCGATGTCGCTCATCGGTCCGCGCCCGGCGCTGCCCGAGGAGGTCGCCAAGTACAGCGACGGCGAGCTGCGCCGCCTCGCGGTGAAGCCCGGGATCACCGGACTGTGGCAGGTCAGCGGTCGCTCGTTGCTCAACCGTGAGCGCTCGATGTGGCTTGACACCAGCTATGTCGACGACGGCCGCGCCAGCACCGACGCCTCGATCCTGGTGCGCACCGTCACCGCGGTCGTCACGCGCCGAGGCGCCTTCTGATGCGGATCCTGCACGTCAACAAGTTCCTCTACCGGCGTGGCGGGGCCGAGTCCTACCTCCTCGACCTCGCCGCGGCGCAGCAGGCGTCGGGCCACGAGGTGTCCTTCTTCGCGATGGCGCACCCCGACAACCTCGCCGACCCCAACGACGACCTCTTCCCCACGCGGATGGAGCTCGACCCACCCCCCGAGGGTGGCCTCGAGCGGCTGCGCACCGCGGCTCGCATCGTCCACCGCCGCGATGCCCGCGCCGCGATGGCGAGGATCCTCGACCGGGTGCGACCCGACGTGGTCCACCTCCACAACATCTACCACCAGCTCTCGCCGTCGATCCTCGCGCCGATCACCGACCGCGCGATCCCGTCGGTGATGACCCTTCACGACTACAAGCTGGTGTGCCCGACCTACCAGCTCCTCGACGCCGACGGTGAGATCTGCGAGGCCTGCCTGCCGGGCAGGTTCCGCAACGCCGTGCGCCGCCGGTGCAACCGCGGATCGCTCACGGGCAGTGCGCTGTCCGCGGTGGAGTCCCGGGTGCACCGCACCACCGGCGCCTACGACGGCATCGACGTGCTGGCGTGCCCCAGCGACTTCCTGCGCGCCAAGATGGTCCAAGGCGGAATCGCGGCCACCCGGCTTGCCCACCTCACCAACTTCTGCGACCTCAGCGGCATCGAGGCAGCCACCGAGCCCGGCCGCGGTGTGCTCTACGCGGGCCGGCTCAGCCACGAGAAGGGCGTCGACGTCCTGGTCGAGGCGGCACGCCACCTGCCGCAGGGCCTGCCGATCACCATCGCCGGCGACGGCCCGGAGCGGGCTGCTCTCGAGGCACGCGCCGACGCCGTGGCCCCCGGCCGGATCACCTTCCTCGGTCGGATCTCCGGTGCCGAGGTGCACCGCCGGATGCGCGAGGCCGCGGTCGTCGTCGTCCCGTCGCGGTGGTACGAGAACCAGCCGATGACCATTCTGGAGGCCTACGGCGCCGGACGTCCCGTGGTCGCCTCGCGCCTGGGCGGCCTTCCCGAGCTGGTCGACGACGGCGTCACCGGCGCGCTGGTCGCGCACGACGATCCCCGCGGCCTGGCCGAGGCCGTGCGGATCCTGGCCCTCGACCCCGAGACCGCACACGCACACGGCCGCGAGGCGCGGCGGCGCGCGGAGGAGCGGTTCGGGCTCGCCGATCACCTCGACGGGGTCGAGCGGCTCTACGCCCGAGCCGCCTCGCATCGCGAGGCGCGCACCGGTGGCGGTACAGCCACGTCACGCCAGGCACCGGACGCGGCGAGGGCCGGGTGAAGGGCCTGCGGATCGCGATGCTCGGGACCAGGGGCCTGCCGGCCACCTACGGCGGCGTCGAGCATCACGTCGATCAGATCGGGTCCCGCCTCGTCGAGCGGGGGCACGAGGTCACCGTCTACTCCCAGAGCGGCTACGCCGGCGAGCCGGTCACCGAGCACCACGGCATGCGCGTGCGCACGCTGCCGTCGGTACCGGTCCGTGGTCTCGAGGCGATCAGCCACGCGGCGATGAGCACGCTCGACGGACTGTTCCGCCGCCACGACGTGGCCCACTACCACGCGGTCGGACCTGGCCTGGCGGCCCCGCTCGCTCGCTTCGCCTCCCGTGCCGCGATCGTGCAGACGATCCACGGACTGGACGCCGAGCGCACCAAGTGGGGACGCGGTGCGCGTTCGGTGCTCAATCTCGCGACCTGGATGAGCGCGCGGGTGCCCGATCGCACGATCACCGTGTCGCGCACCCTGGCCGAGCACTACGCCGAGCAGTACGCACGCGCCTGCACCTACGTACCCAACGGCCTCACGCCACGTACCCGGCGCACGGCCGACCTGATCACCGAGCGCTACGGACTCCGTGGCGGTGACTACGTGCTCTTCGTCGGGCGCCTGGTGCCCGAGAAGCGCCCCGACCTGCTCCTCAAGGCGTGGCGCCGCCTCGACACCGATCTCCGCCTGGTCGTCGTGGGCGGCTCCAGCCATACCGACGACTATGTGGCCGAGCTCTCCCGGCTCGCCGCCGACGACCCGCGCGTCCTGCTCACCGGCTACTGCTACGGCGCCGAGCTCGACGAGCTGTTCACCAACGCGGTCGCGTTCGTCCAGCCCTCCGAGCTCGAGGGACTCCCGCTGACCCTCCTGGAGGCGATGGGCTGCGGTCTCCCGGTCGTAGCCTCCGACATCGCGCCGCACCTCGAGGTCGTCGGCGCCGACCGGCCCGGAGCCCGGCTCTTCGCCGAGGGTGAGGTGGACTCGTTGGCAGCAGCGCTCGGTCGGGCCCTGACCGCGCCGCACCAGGAGCGCCGGGCCGCCGAGTCGGCGCGGCGGGCCACCCACGCCGCCTACGACTGGGACAGCGCCGTCGACGAGATCGAGGCCGTCTACGCCGCGTCACTCCAGGCCCGCGCGCGACGTCGTCGCTTCCGCCGCTCTGCCCACAAGTCCACACCCACCACGTCCCAGCGCGGCTCTGCCGGCCGCCTCGTCGAGGTGCCCGCGTCCGGGCGCCGCGACGACGCGACCGGATCTCTCGCATCCCAAGAACGGACCGACACCGCATGACCATCAGCTCTCGTCGGAGCGCACTCGCCCTCCGTGTCCTCGTCTGCCTCGGCCTCGCGCTCGGCACGCTCGCCTTCACCGCGACGACGCCGGCGCACGCCGAGCCGAACGTGGTGGTCAGTCCGACGCCCGACCCGAAGGCACCCCGCGTCGCCAACGGGCGGGTGTACGCGATCGACAGCTACGGTCCGCTGGTCGTGGTCGGCGGCAGCTTCACCAACGTCCGCGTGGGAGCAGGCGGCTCCGACATCCCGCGGCAGTGGATCTTCCTCTACAACCGCGACACCGGATTCATCGACACCGCCTTCGTCCCGGAGCTCAGCGGGCCCGCGCCGGCCCCTGACAACGGCCTGGTCAAGGACCAGCCCGGAGTCGAGGCGGTGCAGTTCGCCCCCGACGGACAGTCGATCTACGTCGGCGGCTGGTTCACCTCGGCCAACGGCACCCCCAAGAACCGCCTGGTGCGGCTCAACCTCGACGGTGAGGTCATTCCCGGCTTCAACCCCGACGTGAACGGCGTCGTCAACGACTTCGCGCTCACCGGTGACCGCCTGATCGTGGGCGGCAGGTTCGGCCGGGTCAACGGCCAGCCCGTCGACCGTCTGGTCTCGCTCGACCCGCGTACCGGCGCCACCCAGACCGACTTCAACCTGCCTGCCAGCGTCTCGCGCAACCAGTACGGCGCCTACGTCAACGAGCTCGACGTCTCGCCCAACGGCCGGTGGATGGTCGTGTCCGGCAGCTTCAAGCAGATCGGCAACAAGCCCCGCAACCAGCTCGCCGTGATCGACCTGGGCGGCACCCCGAAGGTGGCCAACTGGTCCACCGACGCCTATACGCCCAACTGCTCGGCGGCCAGCACCGAGGCCGGCTCCTACATCCGGGGACTCTCGATCAGCCCCGACAGCTCCTACTTCGTGGTCAACACCACCGGAGCCTTCGTCGGCGTCGAGACCACCTGTGACACCTCCGTGCGCTGGGAGCTGCCGCCGAAGGCCACCGGCGACGGCCAGACCTGGACCTGGCGGGCCAAGACCGGCGGCGACACCCTGTGGGCGGCCGAGATCACCCGTGCCGCGGTCTACGTCGGCGGACATCAGCGGTGGATGAACAACCCGCAGCCCACGCCCGGCGGCGACAACGACGGCCCCGGCTCGGTGGAGCGTCCGGGTATCGCAGCACTCGACCCCACCACCGGCGTCCCGCTCTCGTGGAACCCGGGCCGCGACCGCGGCCGCGGGGTGGAGGCGATGCACTTCGACGACCAGTTCCTCTACCTCGGTCACGACACCAACCTGTGGGACGGGGCCATCCGGCAGCGGCTGGCACAGCTTCCCTTCGCGGGAGGCACCACCAATCCGCAGCCCACCGAGGCCAAGCTTCCGGTGCAGCTGTGGTTCACCACCGGCGACAGCCTCAACCGTGCCGCGTTCGACGGCGCGACCGTCGGCGGAGCCACGTCGGTGAGCGGCCCTCCGCTGGACGGCGAGAACTGGTCCAGCAACCGCGGCGGCTTCGTCCAGGACGGCCGGCTGCACTACTTCGGTGCCGACCAGGCCTTCTACAGCCGCACCTTCGACAACGGCGTGGTCGGCGCTCCCACGAACCTGTCCACCTCGGTCGGCTACGTCGACACCAACTTCGACCAGACTCCCTACGACCAGCCCTTCGGCGTCGCCGAGACGCGCGCCGCGACCTATGCCGACGGCCAGATCTACTACGTCAAGTCGACCGACTCCAAGCTCTACAAGCGCGGCTACTCCCTCGAGAGCGGGATCATCGAGGGCAGCGAGTACGTCGTCTCGAGCAAGAACTTCTCCGGGGCCCGCGCCCTCACCTACATCGGCGAGTGGCTCTATGCCGCGTGGAGCGACGGCAAGCTCTACCGCTTCTACGCCCCCGACGGGAAGGTCGACTTCGACTCCCGCACGCTGGTCGACTCCGGCTCCGGCATCGACTGGAACAGCGTCCGCGGATTCTGGACCACCCCCGGCTACGGCCTGCCGGTCCAGCCGCCGGTGCCGGCGCCGGTGACCTGCTCCGGTGAGACTCCCTGGAAGGCCTCCTACTGGCCCAACGCCACCTTGCAGGGCACGCCGAACACCACCCGGTGCGAGGCTGCCATCGACTACACCTGGGGCACCGGTGCGCCCGCCGGCGCCGACGTCCCCGGCGACAACTTCTCCGCCAGCTGGACCCGCACCATGACCCTCACCCAGCCCGGCGCGATCAAGGTCCAGGTGGAGGCCAACGAGGGTGCTCGCGTCTATGTCGACGGCGTCCGCGTCATCGATGCGTGGACCACCGGCGCCGGCACCAACACCGGGGTCTCGCAGGCGCTCGAGCCCGGCGAGCACCAGGTGCGCGTCGACTACTTCGAGCGCACCGGCGACGCCACCGCCCGGGTCAGCACCGAGATCGTCGCGCCACCCGCGCCGCCGGCCGAGCCCGACAACCTGCCCGGCGAGACCACGATCATCGCTCCGCCCGCCACGGTCGGGGGCAACGCCCCGGTCGCCGTCACCGCGGCCGGCGAGGCTACCGACAACGTCGGGGTCACCGCGGTCCGCGTCTCGGTGCAGAACCGGGCGACCTCGCAGTGGCTGCAGGCCGACGGCACGTGGGGCTCGGCCTTCGCGCTCCACCCCGCCACGGTCGACAGTCCGGGTGCGACGTCGACGACCTGGAGCTTCGGCATGTCACTGCCGCACGGCGACTACGCAGTCGAGGCGCGCGCGGTGGACGCTGCGGGCAACGAGGACCTCTCGCCTGCACGCCGGGTGTTCACCGTGACCGACCCGTTGCCCCCCGCCGACACCGAGAAGCCCACGGTCACCGTCACCGCGCCGGTCAACGGCGAGACCGTCACCACGCCGATCACCTCGATCTCCGGCTCCGCCCAGGACGACATCGCCCCCACCGCGGTGCGGGTCGCGGTGTGGAACCGGGCCGGCACTGCCGAGACCCGCTGGCTCCAGGCCGATGGCACGTGGGGCCCGAGCTACGCGTTCCGGACCGCCACGCTGGCCACGCCCGGTGCGGCGAGCACCACCTGGTCGCTCGACGTGCCGCTGCCCGACGGGCAGTACGCACTCGACGTCCGGGCCCGCGATGACTCCGGCAAGGAGAGCGATCCCCGAGCGTGGGTGCCGTTCGTCGTCGACACGAGCCCGCCCGACGCAGCCAACCCGACGGTGACGGTCACCTCGCCCACCAACGGCGCGCAGGTGACCACCTCCACCGTGCCGGTGCGCGGCAGCGCCGCCGACGACATCGCCCCCACCGCGGTGCGGGTCGCGGTGTGGAACCGGGCCGGCACTGCCGAGACCCGCTGGCTCCAGGCCGATGGCACGTGGGGCCCGAGCTACGCGTTCCGGACCGCCACGCTGGCCACGCCCGGTGCGGCGAGCACCACCTGGTCGCTCGACGTGCCGCTGCCCGACGGGCAGTACGCACTCGACGTCCGGGCCCGAGACGCCGCCGGCAAGGAGACCGACCCGCGCGAGTGGGTGCCGTTCACCGTCAACACCGCGCCGGCCGACCACACCGCTCCGACCGTCACCGTCAAGGCGCCCGCCAAGAACGCCACCGTGACGTCGCGGACCGTGAACGCCTCCGGCACCATCGCCGACAACGTCGCGATCGGACAGGTGCGGGTCGGGATCTACGACCGGACCGCGCCGGCCGGCCGTCAGTGGCTGCAGGCCAATGGCACGTGGGGTGGCAGCTACGCCTTCCGTGCCGCCCAGCTCAGCGGCGACGGCACGTCCGCGAGCTGGTCGCTCCCGGTCAACCTCGCCGACGGCCTCTACGCCTTCGACGTCAAGGGTGTCGATGCGGCCGGCAACGTCAGCGTCTCCACGTGGCATCCGTTCGTGGTCAACGCACCCGATGCCGACACCGTGCGCCCGCGGGCCGCCCTCGCCGCTCGCGACGGCGTCGTCGTCAAGGGCAACCGGGTGACGCTCAAGGGCAACGCACGCGACAACAAGGGATTCGGCAGCGTCCTGGTCTCGGTGGCCAGGCCCGGTGCGCCGGCGAACAAGCGATGGCTCCAGGCCAATGGCACGTGGGGTGAGGTGCAGAGCTTCCGCAAGGCCAAGCTGGCCAAGCCCGGCACGCGCGACACCGGCTGGCGGTTCGGGCTCCGGCTGCCGGCCGGCACCTACCGGATCGAGGTCATGGCCACCGACAAGGCCTCGAACCTCCAGCGGTCGCCGGTCACTCGGACGGTTCGGGTCAAGGCCCGCACCAAGGCAGGGTGACCGCGGCCTCGGCCGTCAGCAGCCCGACCTCGGGCGGGCGGAGCCTGGCCGGCGACAGCGGCCGCGCGATCGTGGGGGCGATCGTCAGCAACGTGTGCAACGTGCTGGTGATCTTGGTGATCGCTCGCGCGCTCGGCAGCGGCGCGGTCGGCGAGTACACCATCGCCTTCGCCATCCGCGCGATCCTGCTGCTGGTGTGCGGGGTCGGGATGCGCACGGCGATGACCCGGTTCGTCGCCGCCCACCTGGCCCGCGAGGAGCATGACCGGGCGCGGGGCGCCGTCATGGCCGGTGTCGCGGTACCGACCGCGTTCGCGATCGTGGTGGCGGTCGCGTGGTTCCTACTCGCCGGAACCCTGGCCGCCGAGGTGTTCCACGAGCCCGCGCTGGAACTGCCGCTCAAGATCTTCGCGGCCAGCCTGCCGTACTTCGTCTTCACCGACGTCGCGCTCTCGGCCACTCAGGGTTTCCGCACCATGCGCCCCTACGTGTGGGTGGGTCAGGTCCTGGAGCCGGCGGGCCGGCTGACTCTCACCGTCGTCGTCCTGGTGGCCGCCGGTGGCATCGTCGGCGCGTCGTACGCGCTGCTCGTCGCGAGTGCCGTATCCGCCGTCGCCGCGGGCTGGTCGCTGTGGCGGATGCTGGGGCGCGTGCCGGGCTCGGGCTACCGGACCGACTGGCGCGAGCTGACGTCGTTCGGCGCGCTGAGCTGGCTGGCCTCCATGGCGACCCAGGGGCTGCTCTGGGCCGACATCGTGATCCTCGGGGTGTTCGTCAGCGCGGCCGAGGTGGGCGCCTACCAGGTGGCGGTCCGGGTGGTCCTGATCGGGATGTTCGTCATCACTCCGCTCACCGCGGCGATGGCCCCCCGGATCGCGCACCACTGGGCTCGGCACGACGCCGCCGAGGTCGCCAACGCCTACACCTCGGTGGTGCTGTGGAGCGCCCGACTGAGCCTCCCCGTACTCGCCGGCCTCGTCGCGGCGCGAGGCCCGGTGCTGGAGGTCTTCGGGACCACGTTCCCCGAGGCGGCACCGGTGGTGCTGATCCTCGCCGCCGGGGCGTTCGTGGAGTCCTTCGGCGCACCCTCCGCTGTGGTGATCAACCAGATCGGTCGCAACGGGGTCAACGTCGTCATCAACGTGTCGGCGCTGGCACTCAACCTCGGACTCAACGTGCTGTTGATCCCGCTGTGGGGGATCGAGGGCGCCGCGGCGGCCTGGGCGGTGACGATCCTGCTCAGCGCGACCGCGCGCGTCGTCGTGGTGCATGTGCTCGACGTCGCGCCCTGGCCGTGGGGACGCAGGCTCGCGGTCGCCATGCTCGGCGCGCTGATCGCGGGGGAGTGCGCGGTGGTCGCCGTGACCCTGCTGCGCGGCCATCTGGTGCTGGAGCTCGCGGTGGCCGCCGTCGTCGTCCTGCTCGTGCACATCGGGATCGTGGTGTTCCTCGGCCTCTCCCGAGCAGAGCGCCAGGCACTCTCACGACAGGTGAGCACCCGGCTTCCGGTGGTGCGGCGGTGGCGGGAGCAGCACCGGCTGCGGGACGCCGAGGCCGGCGCGGATCCGCTGCCGATCCTAGAGCTCATCAGTCCGTTCCGTGCCGACGTCCTGGCCCGCCTGGACCTCTTCTACGCCGCCCGCGACCACCAGGACCTCTATCGCGACAAGCCCGACGCCTTCATCGACCTGGCCTGGGCCGGCCCCTACGGCGGCTGGTTCCGTGAGGTGGTCGTCGCACGCGGACACCTCAGCGACACCTCGCCCGCGGCACTGCGACGGACCTTCCATGCCATCGTGGTCGACGCGATGCGGATCTCCGAGCGCTACTACCAGTCCGGCCGCTCGGTGGGTGCGGTCACGATCACGCGGCTCCCGGCCGGCGTCGACCTCGACGGCTGGTACCTGGAGGAGGACCGCTGGGTGCTGCTGGACGGCGGGCACCGAGTCGCGCTCGCCCTCTTCGACGGACGCGACACCCTGAGCCCCGACGAGTACGTCGTGGTCGACTGGGATCCAGAGCACCCGCCCCCGAACAACTCTCGGCTCATGCTCACCTCCGGGGTCCTGCCGCCCGAGGTGGTCAAGGGGCTGATCGACCAGGCCGGGGTGCAGGTGCACACCTCGTCCTAGGCCCAGCCGATCCCGGGCGCGAGCTCGGTCAGCGCGAGGAGATCGTCGGACACCGCGCTCTCGACGGCGGCGCGGAAGTCCGCGGGCACCGAGGCGTCGCCGAGCGCCTTGTGGGCCCGGTGCTCGCGGCCGCGGTGGGCCGGCAACCCGAGGTGCTCGAAGACCCGGCCCATGGTCGCGTCCGGCTCGGCGAACAGGCTCTCGCTCTTGAGAACGAGCACCTGTTCGGGGGCGAAGTGCCGGTGCAGCCGGGCCAGTTGGGCGGCGTACCGGGAGCGGGAGAGATAGCTGAAGTGCCGGTGTGCGAACGCGAGGGTCGAGTCGTCCAGCGGCGCCGGGTCGTCGGCGGCGAGGTCGAGGCCGGCGAGCCGGTCGGCCTCGGCGGCCAACGCCTCGAGCGGCCCGAGGGTCTCGAAGCCGCGGGCGACCTCGTAGCGGTAGTGCGACCAGGCGCGCTGCACCGGGTCGCGCAGGACGAACAGCAGGCGTGCGTCCGGGACGTCGTCGGCGATCCGGCGCGCGGCGTCGGGGTGGAAGGAGTAGTAGGGGCTGGACTCGCCGACGATCGGGCGGCCCCCGAGCCGGCGGGTCCGACGATCGACGTCGGCGACGAGGGGGAGGTGACTGCGGAACCAGGCGGGCCCGCGCCCGTAGTTCACGTCGTAGTAGCGGCACCCCTTCTCGACCAGGCCGCGCAGCACCAGCGGGTGGTCGACGATGTACTCGTCGAGGGAGGTGGTTCCAGCGCGCTTGGCCCCGACCACGAAGTACGTCGGCAGCTCGCGCTCACCGCGACGCAGGGACTGCACCCGCCGCGCGAGCACGTGCCGGGCTCGACGCGACACCGGTGGGAGCAGGCTGCTGCGAGCGCTCATGGCTGGGCCTCCTCGGGCTCTGCCGGTCCGAGCTCGCGGCGAAGGTCCTCCGGGTCGGCCGAAGCGACCCACTGGGCCAGCGCGAACAGCGGAAGGGTGGCCCACAGGTAGGTGACGTTGTCGATGAGGTTCTCACCGATCGCGCCGACCATGACGGCCACCGAGTACGCGGCGGTCGCCGCGAGGCCACCGACGAGCAGGGTGGCGTCGGGCGCTCGGGCGCCCAGCGCTCGCACTCGCCGCAGGTCTCGCGGGACGCGGCGCCAGGCCCGCCACGACACGGACACCGACGCGAGCAGAAGCCACAGGTAGACCGCGAAGCCGACACCTCCGGTCTCGACGGCCGCCTTGAGGTAGTCGTTGTGCGCCTCCTTGCCGGTGAGGCGGTTGCTCTGTCCGGGGCCTCCACCCAGGACCGGGTTGACCGTCAGGTCGGGTGTGAGGCGGCTCCACTGATCCAGTCGCCAGGCGAAGGAGCTCTGTGAGTACGGATCGTCCGGACTGCTCGCCAGGTTCGCGATCCGGCTCGTGATCGGTGGCACCGTCAGGGCCGCGACGAGCAGCGCCGCGATGGCCGCCACCGCGACCGCGCGGTTGAGGAGCGCGCAGACGATCAGGGCGCCGACCACCCCCGCGATCCAGGCGCCGCGGGTCTGGGTGAGCACGAGCTCGACGAACGTCACGCCGGTCACCGCGACGGCGGTCCACTGCATCCGGCCGCGCGCTCGCACCGCGACCGCGATCGCGAGCAGTAGCACCGGCACGAGCGCGAAGGCGAAGTTGTTGGACAGGAAGTAGACCGAGCGGAGGGCGGTGACGTCGTCCTTCTGGTGTGTGACCGGCGCTCCGACGAGGCCGAGCAGGGGATAGAGGACCGGGATCACGTTCGCGAGCAGCACGATGTGAAGCACGTTGACCGGACGAAGCCGCCGGGTCGCCAGCAGTGCATCGACCACGAAGAACACCGCCACGCCGGTGGTGATCCGCAAGGTCGCGATGATCCCGCCGACGGGGTCGGTGCTGCCGACGGCCGCCAGGAGGTACACGCCGACCAGGGCCACCAGGGCGAGGGGGAGTGGTGCCAGGATCCGCGCCGCGACGACTCGCCACTGCAGTGCCAGCCAGCACAGCATCACGGCGAGGACACCGACGCCGAACAGCTCGGTGAGAGCGAGTCCGGATCCACGCGGCCCGGCGGTGAGATCCACCAGGGGCCGCGCGCAGCAGGCGGCGACGAAGAACTGGGCGAAGGTGCGCAGGCCGAGGCCCCACACGAGGACACCGACGACCACCAGCGCTCCGAGTGCTGCCGCGATCTTGACGTCGCCGCTCACGAACGCGCCCAGGATCGCGAGCGAGAGCGCGGCTGCCGCGCCGATCAGCACCGGTCGGCTGACCGGCCGGGACGTCTCGGCCGGGTCGCCGGTCGCGAGGTCCCTTGCGGGTCCGGCCATCTCAGTAGCCATGGACCCACCTCCGCGCAGCGGTGATCGCGGAGACCATCCGGCGCTCGCTGGTCGGCATCCGGCTGGCCCACTCGTCGTCGGAGCGCACCATGATGGGGCCGCTGCGGACCCGGTTCGGGTTGCCGGCGACCGCATGTGAGTCCGCCAGCGACAGCTCGCTCGCACCGGGGGTCCCACCGACGATCCGGTCGACGGCGCCGGGGCGGTCCAGGCCGGCGAACTCGGCGATGCGGTGCAGGGTCTCGCGCGGGTCGGCCACGAAGTCCTCGTAGCGGACGACGATCCGGCCGCGATGGTCTCGGCGGGCGAGTGCGGCGACACTGCTGGAGGACTCCAGCCACATCAGGCTCGACTTCACCGGCGAGAAGCGCTCCATGTCCTCCTCGAAGCCGGAGACCTGCTGGGAGGCGCTGTGCCGCTGCCACGACCAGGCGACCGCGCGCGGATCGCGCACCAGGTGGACGGTGCGCACGTCGAGCCGGTCGCTGCGAGCCAGCAGTGCGCCATAGGCGGGCAGCTTGGAGGAGTCGACGATCACCTCGACGTCTGCGGCCCTGGCCAGCGCCGTGAGCAGTCGCCCCAGCAGGTCGGAGAGCTCGGCGACCTCGGTGCTGGTGCGTGCGGCCAGCCACCACGGCGTCGTCCGGGTGCGGACGGCGGCAGCGAGCCGGTCGTCGAGGCGGGCGGCCTCGGCGCGGGTCGGGATCGCCCCGAAGGTCTCGGTCAGCGCCGAGGTCCACACCGGGCACTCGCGGACCAGCCGCCGGCACCCGCAGAAGCCGTCCTCCACCAGGCCGCGCCGGAAGCCGAGCTTCACCTCGCCGACCGAGAGGGCCCCGGGGAGCGAGCCGATGGTGTTGCCCAACAGGGTGGACCCGCTGCGGCCGGTACCGGCGACGTAGACCACCGTCGTCCTGCTCACCGTGGCCCCCGCCTCGTCATGGCCCCCAGGCTCGTCCCGGATCACTGTGCCGGTGCGCCCCACCGCCGGTTATCGTATCGGGGCGTGCCGGTAGGTCGGCAGCCAGTCAGTTGCGGCGGGCCGACCCGGTCCGGCGCGGGGGGAAGAGAAGCACGATGGCATCGAAGTCGAACGCCGGTGGCAAGGGCACGAACGGCGAGCCCGACCAGCCCGGCAAGGGCGGTGGACCGCAGGGCCCGGCGAGCCGTCGACCGTCCGGGAAGGCCACGACGAGGGCGACGTCCAGCACGCCCGGCCAGAGCAAGCCGGGCCAGAGCAAGCCCGGACAGAGCAAGCCCGGACAGAGCAAGCCCGGACAGGGCAGGCCGAGCGCGGCAGCGAAGACGTCGTCGGAGCCTCCGGCCCCCGACCCGCGACCCGCGCCTGTCGCCGGGACCACCACCGACCCCACGAGCCAGGGGCGCCCGGCCTGGCTCTCCGACGTGCTCAGGCTCGCCTGGCTGCCGCTCGTGCTCGGCCTGGTGGTGGGCGTCGCGGTGGCCGCCTGGTCGGGCACGTCGGTCGGGCACACGACCGACGCGGTGATCAACACCCGCGTGGCCGCCAGCCAGCCCAACGAGCGGGTCGACCTCATCAACGACCTCGCCGCGCTGCCGCGAATCACCTCGGTGATGGAGCCGGTCGCCGAAGCCGCGAACCTGTCGCCGGCCGAGCTGCGCGACTCGCTCCAGGTCACCCGGATCGAGGCCTCGACCATGGTCAAGGTCAGCCTCACGACCGCCGAGGGCGACGACACCTACCGGCGAGCGGTCCTCCAGGACTTCCTGGACGCCGCCCAGGAATACCTCCAGCCCTCCTCGGAGCCGTCTCCCGCGCTCGAGGCGGCTCAGACCGCCGAGGACGACGCGATCGACGCCTACTACGAGGCGATCGCCAAGAACCGGGGGATCGCCCCCGACGTCGCCCTGTCCGACCTCCAGCGCGACCTCGCCGCCGCGATCCGGGCCGGCAACCAGGCCGAGGTCGCCCGGCTGAACAGCCAGATGCCGCAGGCAGTCGAGAACGCCACCGAGTTCGCCAAGCTGACCGCGGCACGCGAGCGGGCCTCGGTCAACGTCGAGGCCATCGCCCAGAGCGAGGCCGAGACCTCCTCCACCGGGCCGGCCAACCTCCGCCTGACCTATCTCGACAACACCGGCGGCCGCGACGGCATCACCTCCTCGGTCGCCCTGCGCCGCGGCCTGGCGTCCGGCGTCGCCGTCGTGATCGTCGTCGGAGCCCTGGTCATCCTGCTCGGACGCCGTCGCCGTCTGGCCACGACCTGATCCCAGGTCGATTCGCGGCAGGTCGGCGTGCCCACGCGCCGACCAGGGGTCGTCGCGGGCCGATTAGAGTTGGGCGGGCATCGCGCATCCCCCTCCCACCCCGCATCCGGGTCGGACGGGGGCTGTTCGCGTTGCCCTGCTCGCGCCTGACCCGCATCCGCACCTCTCGACTCGGAGTCCCACGTGTCGCAGCCATCCCTGGCAGCTCTGGCCCGCCTCGTCCTGGAGACGCCGCCCTACGTCGCCCTCACCAAGCGGGCGCGCGATGCCTCGGCGGCGGGGGACCCGACCCTCGACCTCACCGGTCCGCCGGCACTGCGGCCCTTCGTCGCCTCCGCACTGCTCGAGGCCGGCCGCACGGTCCTGGCGGTCACCGCCACCACCCGTGAGGCCGAGGAGCTGACCGCAGAGCTCGGCGACCTGATCGGGGCCGAGCACGTCGCGCACTACCCGAGCTGGGAGACCCTTCCGCACGAGCGGCTGAGCCCACGCAGCGACACCGTCGGGCGCCGCCTGGCGATCCTGCGCCGCCTCGCACACCCCGGCGACGACGTCGGCAACGGGCCGTTGCGCGTCGTCGTCGCGCCGATCCGCTCGGTGCTGCAACCCCAGGTCAAGGGCCTGGCCGACCTCGAGCCGGTCGAGCTCGCGGTCGGCGACACGGTCGGCCACGACGAGCTCGTCCAGCGTCTCGCCGACGCCGCCTACTCCCGTGTGGACCTCGTGGAGAAGCGCGGGGAGTTCGCGGTGCGTGGCGGCATCGTCGACGTCTTCCCGCCCACCGAGGAGCACCCGCTGCGCGTCGAGCTGTGGGGCGACGACGTCGAGGAGATCCGCTCGTTCTCGGTGGCCGACCAGCGCACCCTGGAGGCCGTGCCCCGGCTGTGGGCGCCGCCGTGCCGCGAGCTGCTGCTCACCGACGAGGTCCGTGCCCGCGCCGCCGAGCTGGGCCGCGCGCATCCCCAGCTGCTCGAGCTCACCGACAAGATCGCCGCCGGCATCGCCACCGAGGGCATGGAGTCGCTGGCCCCGGTCCTCGTCGACGACATGGAGCTGCTGATCGACCTGCTGCCGGGCGACACCCATGTGCTGGTGCTCGACCCGGAGCGGGTCCGCAGCCGCGCGCACGACCTGGTCGCCACCAGCGAGGAGTTCCTGGGTGCCAGCTGGGCGGCTGCGGCGAGCGGCGGCACCGCGCCGATCGACCTCGGCGCGGCCTCCTACCGCACCATCGGCGACGTCCGCGAGCACGCGCTCGCCGACGGCCGGGCATGGTGGACGCTGAGCCCGTTCGGCCTCGACGACGGCGCGGAGCCGGTCGACCAGAACGACCCACTGGCGCGGCTCGACACCGACGTCACCCTCCCCGCGACGCCCGCACCCACCTACCACGGCGACGTCGCCAAGGCGATGGACGACCTCGCGGAGTGGAGTGCCGACGGCTACCACGTCGTGGCGGTCCATCCCGGGCACGGCCCCGCCCAGCGACTGGTCGAGGCCCTCGGCGAGCGCGAGGTCACCGCCCGGCTCGCCGGCGACACCGACGAGCTGCCGCAGGCCGCGGTCGTCACCGTCACCTGCGGAACGCTGACCCACGGCTTCGTCGACGAGCCGAACCGGATCGCCGTCGTCACCAGCGAGGACATCTCGGGCCAGAAGGCCTCCACCCGCGACATGCGCGCCATGCCGGCGCGCCGCAAGCGGCAGATCGACCCGCTGGAGCTCAAGGCCGGCGACTACGTCGTGCACGAGCAGCACGGCGTCGGCCGGTTCGTGGAGATGAAGCAGCGCGAGATCCAGGGCGCCAAGCGGGAGTACCTCGTGCTCGAGTACGGCGCCAGCAAGCGCGGCGCCCCGCCGGACCGGCTCTACGTGCCCGCCGACGCCCTGGATCAGGTGACCCGCTACGTCGGCGGCGAGCAGCCCAGCCTCGACCGGCTCGGCGGCGCCGACTGGACCAAGCGCAAGAACCGGGCGCGCCGGGCGGTCCGCGAGATCGCCGCCGAGCTCATCAAGCTCTACGCCGCCCGCCAGGCCACCAAGGGCTACGCCTTCGGTCCCGACACGCCGTGGCAGCGCGAGCTCGAGGACGCCTTCCCGTTCACCGAGACCCCCGACCAGCTCAGCACGGTGGAGGAGGTCAAGTCCGACATGCGGCAGGTCGTGCCGATGGACCGGCTGATCTGCGGCGACGTCGGCTACGGCAAGACCGAGATCGCGGTGCGCGCGGCGTTCAAGGCGGTCCAGGACGGCAAGCAGGTGGCGGTCCTCGTGCCGACGACCCTGCTGGTCACCCAGCACCTGAGCACCTTCTCGGAGCGGATGAGCGGCTTCCCGGTCGAGATCCGCGGCCTGAGCCGGTTCCAGACCGACAAGGAGGCCAAGGAGGTCGCCGCCGGGCTCGCCGACGGCAGCATCGACATCGTCGTCGGCACCCACCGCCTGCTCAACCCCGACATCCGGATGAAGGACCTCGGCCTCATCGTCGTCGACGAGGAGCAGCGCTTCGGTGTCGAGCACAAGGAGCAGATGAAGCGGCTGCGGACCTCGGTCGACGTGCTCAGCATGAGCGCGACGCCGATCCCACGGACCCTGGAGATGTCGATCACCGGCATCCGGGAGATGTCGACGATCACCACCCCGCCCGAGGAGCGGCACCCGGTGCTCACCTACGTCGGCGCCTACGAGGACCGTCAGGTCACCGCGGCCATCCGGCGCGAGCTGCTGCGCGACGGCCAGGTGTTCTACATCCACAACCGGGTCAACTCGATCGAGAAGGCGGCCGCCCGGATCCGCGAGCTGGTGCCCGAGGCACGGGTCGCCACCGCGCACGGCCAGATGAACGAGAAGCAGCTCGAGCAGGTGATGCTCGACTTCTGGGAGAAGCGCTTCGACGTGCTGGTGTGCACCACCCTGGTGGAGTCCGGCCTCGACGTCTCCAACGCGAACACGATGATCATCGAGCGCGCCGACACCCTCGGCCTCTCCCAGCTGCACCAGCTGCGCGGCCGGGTCGGGCGCTCACGCGAGCGCGCCTACGCCTACTTCCTCTACCCGCCCGAGAAGCCGCTCACCGAGACCGCCCACGAGCGCCTGGCGACCCTCGCGCAGCACTCCGACCTCGGCGGCGGCATGGCGATCGCCATGAAGGACCTCGAGATCCGCGGCGCGGGCAACCTGCTCGGCGGCGAGCAGTCCGGCCACATCGCCGACGTCGGCTTCGACCTCTACGTGCGCCTGGTGGGGGAGGCGGTCAACGAGTTCAAGGGCGAGAGCGAGCCCGAGCTGAACGAGGTCCGCATCGAGCTGCCGGTCGACGCGCACCTGCCCCACGACTACATCGAGAGCGAGCGGCTGCGCCTGGAGATGTACCGCCGCCTCGCCGAGGTGCGCACCGACGAGGACGTCGACCTGCTGGCCGAGGAGATGGTCGACCGCTACGGCGAGCCGCCGGTCGAGGTGCTCTCGCTCCAGCTCGTCGCACGGTTCCGCGCCCGGGCCCGCCAGGCCGGCATCGGCGAGGTCACGATCGCCGGCCGCAATGTCCGGTTCGCGCCGGTCACGCTGCCGGAGTCGCGCACCATCCGGCTGCAGCGGCTCTACCCCAAGTCGATCGTCAAGCCCGCGGTCGAGACCGTCCTGGTGCCCCGTCCGGGCACTCCGGGAGCCACCGGACGACCGCTGGAGGGGATCGCCCTGCTTGAATGGGCTCGGGGCGTCATCGACAGCGTCCTCGATCCGTTGCCCACGCAGGAGTCGTCATCGTGACCAGTCGTATCCCGCGCCGCCTCGGCGCCCTCGCCGTCGGCGCGCTCAGCGCCGCCCTGCTGTCGGGCTGCGGTGTCTCCGACGCCCAGTTCGACCCCGGTGCCGCGGCCCGGGTCGGCGACCAGACCGTCTCGATCAACGACGTCGACGAGATCGTCGACGGCGCCTGCCTGTACTTCGCCGACCAGGCGGGCGCTCAGCCCGCACCGGGGCAGCCGGCCGCGCGAGCGGTGCCGCGCGGGGACGTCCGCGGCCAGATCGTGCAGCTGCTCGCGCAGCGCGCCGCGTCCGAGCAGCTGCTCGACGAGTACGACGCCGACCTCGCTCCCGCCTACGGCCAGGCGGTCGCCCAGAACGAGAAGCAGTACGCCGACCTCCCCGCCGACCAGCGCGACCCGCTCGTCACCGGCAACGAGGCCGGCATCTACTACCAGGCGGCGCTGCTCGGCGTCGGTACGAAGATCCTCGAGGATGAGGGCACGGCGGCCGCCGACCAGCAGGCCGCGGCCGAGCGGGGACTCCAGGCGTTCCAGGAGTGGGTCGAGAGCAACGACGTGGCGATCAACCCGATCTTCGACGTCTCCGTCACCGACGGTGCCTTCGTCGCCGAGTACGCCACGCCGGTCTCGGTGCCGGTGAGCGACCTGGCCAAGCTCGCCCTCGTCGAGCCGCAGGCGCAGGGCGACCAGGTCCGCGAGGACTACGCCGCGGTCCTGCCGGCCGATCAGCGGTGTGGCTGACCTGACGCCTGGTCCGTCCCGTCCCGCGGCGGGTGCCCTCGAGGAGTTCGGCGACGTCATGCGCCGGCTGCGCGCCGAGTGCCCGTGGAAGCGAGCCCAGACCCACCGCTCGCTGGTGCGCTACCTCCTCGAGGAGGCCCACGAGACCGTCGAGGCCATCGAGGCCGGCACCGTCGCCGACCTGCGTGAGGAGCTCGGCGACCTGCTGCTGCAGGTCTACTTCCATGCGGTGATCGCCGAGGAGGACGGCGACTTCACCCTCGACGACGTCGCCGCCGACGTCGCCGCGAAGATGCGGCGGCGCAACCCGCACGTGTTCGGCCCGGACGCGGGCACCTCGCCCGCGGACGCCGCGTCGGTGAACGAGCTGTGGGAGTCGGTGAAGGCCGCGGAGAAGGATCGCGACTCGGTGCTCGACGGCCTCGCGCCCTCGCTTCCCGCCCTGCTGTACGCCGACAAGGTGGTCGACCGGCTGAAGCGCTCGGGTGCGCTGCCCGCGCCCCCGCGCTCCGATCCCGCGAGCCCCCTGCTCGTGCTCGTGCCGAGCCCCTTCCTCGGGCCGGCCACCTGGCGCCCGGTGGCGTGGTGGCTGGAAGGACGCGGGCACGACGTCGTCGTGGCCGACCTCGGCTCACGGCCGCGCACCCCGTCCGTCGTGATCGAAGGCGTGCGGGCGGCCGCCGCAGAGCGCCCGGTGGTGCTGGTGATGCACAGCAACGCGGGGCTCTACGGACCTCACCTCGCCGCCGTCCTCGACGTCCGCGCCACCATCTACGTCGACGCCGCCCTCCCGCTGCCGCCGGCCGAGTCCGAGGTCGCCCTCGCTCCGGCGCCCCTGCGCGACTCCGTCGCCGCACTCGCCGTCGACGGCGTGCTCCCCGTGTGGACGACGTGGTGGGAGGACGCCGACGCCGCCGCGCTGTTCCCCGACGCCGCCACGCGCGCGGCGGTCGAGGCCGAGCAGGTCCCGATCCGGCTCGACTACCTCGACCAACGGGTGCCCGTCCCGCCCGAGTGGACCTCGGCGCCGTCGGCCTACCTCGCGTTCGGGGACACCTACGACGCCGAGCGGACCTTCGCTACGACCGCGGGCTGGCCCGTGCGCTCCCTGGACGGAAACCACCTCCACCCGCTGTGGTCGCCCGCCGAGGTGGGCGCGGCGATCGAGGACCTGCTGGCCGCACTGCTTCCTGACGACGCGTGGGGCGAGCGCCTGCTCGAGCTCGTCGAGCAGGCCCACGCCGCCGGCGTCGACCCCGAGCAGGCCCTGCGCGACGCCGTCCGGCGGCTGGTGACCGCAGCCGAGCGCGCGTAGGTCACCCCCCGGCGGTGGCCTCTCCTCGCTGCGCCGTTCTGAGGGCTTCGCTCGACTACGCGCCGCGTTCGGCTGACACCGAACGCACTATGTCCACCCACGACCCGGGACCCGGAGAACCGCTGCCGGCAGCGCCAGCCGGACCATCAGCGACCCCAACCAGCCGCCGCGGACTCCCGACCCAGTGCCACCACCAAAATCACGCCACTCCGCGGCGGCGTGAAATGTCGAGGCTAACTAGACACGGGGATCCCACTTTCTCTATTCAATCGGCTCGTGCCATTTTCAAGAATGTGCCAGATGTCCCAAGGGCACATCTCCTCCTCAAGGATCGTGAATATCTCCCTGTCGTCCGTGTGAACGACCATTCTAAATTCTTGGCACTCTGCCACCTCCAGGCTCGCACGCTCGCCGGGCAGGATCACTGAGTCGTTTGTTCTCCGATCCCAGTCCAGAGTCAACGTCCTATCGGTGTCGTTCACGACATACATGGGTGGGTGTCGGTCCCTATCCGCTCCATTGAGGACAATCTTGAAACCAACAACGGCGCCCGTTGCCAGCAGTCCCGCGATCAGCAGGATCACGGCGCAGCCCAACGTGGCTGATCGGATGTCTTCTCCTGGACCCACTCGCACGTGTCACCGCCTCGTCCTTTAGCCGATCCAATTTCGGTCAGGAAGTCGCGGGATTCTTTCCAGCGCGGGCTGCCCGACTCGGGTACCAGTAGGTACCTCGCTAACGGGGCCATCGATTGCGCGCCACACATCCGCCTCACGTAACCGCTCCGGGACGGGGACGCCTCGGTCACCAACGAGTCATCCGGGCCCCGGAACGTCTGAGAAGTCGCCGTCGTCAGACCCGGCACCAACCGAAGCACCGAAGACTCATCCACTCCATCAGGCTCTGTCGTAGACGGCGGCTCGACCGCCGCGTTCACACCCTCCGGCAGCGTCTGATCATCCGCAGGAGGCTCTGCTGCGACAGACTGACCGATCAACTGAGGCATTGGAGCCGCCGCGGCCAGCGCAGCAACTACGCCGCGCACCGAAACAGACGACAAGAACCGAGACACCACGGCAACCCCTAGCCGCGCCCCCACGGCGCTGCGGATGAACCTGACCGGCGTATCGTGACCCAACCGAGCCCAGAATGTTACTGAACCTCGAATCTGCTTCAGTTTGCGTCGGTGGGGTCCGGGTCGTTACACCGTTCGGCGCAATCGCGCGGTTCGTGCCGGTGCGACCCCGGACCCTTCCCGACCAGCAGGATCACCGCCCGCGCTTGGCCTTCACCACCCGCACCACGACCATCCGCGAGGTCGAGCCCAGCGAGTCGTCGTCGCCGGCGTAGGTCGCGCGCAGCTCGTGGCGGCCGGGCTTGAGGCGCAGCCACACCTTGGCGACGCCGTCGCGGAGCGCGAGCGAGCGCAGCTGCCGGTCGCCGTCGAGCAGGCGCACGGCGCCGGACACCGACGACGACGGCCGCACGGCCACCTGGACCTTGACCGGCTTGCCCGCCCGCACCTTGCGCTTGGACACCGCGAGCGAGGTCCGGGTCGCGAGGCTGGAGGCGAACACCGACTTCAGCGCCCCGAGGTGGAAGAGCTGGGTCTCGCCGGTGGCGTCCTTGAGGCCGTCGTTGTCGGTGACGGCGAAGACCTGGCCGCCACTGCTGATGCCGAGGCCCTCGAGCTTCTCCTGGGTCCAGCCGCGGCGGGCGGCCATGGCCGGGAGCAGGTCGAGCGCGAGCCGCTTGGACACCGGCGTGAGACGGCCGGGCGCCCCGGCCGGGAGGTCGACGGTGTAGATCCGCTTGATCCGGGCGCGGGTGCCGGCGAGCTTGTCGCGCTCGACCACCGCCACCGTGTCGGCGTCGACCATCGTCACCTCGGACAGGCCGATCCAGTCACCGGGCGTCGCGGTGGACGAGAGCGGGTAGCCGAACCAGGTCCACGTACCCGCCGCGACGTCGTAGCGGCCGATCCGGGCGACATCGCCCTCCTGCGGCACCACGTCGCCCGCGGACACCGTCGGGTCCACCCACAGCGGACGCTGGAGCGCGACGACCAGCTGCTCGGAGCGGCCGGTACCGCTGACGGTGACACCTTCCAGGCCCCAGTTGCGCACGTGCGCGGCGACGTCGGCCGGGAGCGGCACGCGCTGCCGGATGACCCCGGCGGCGTCGGTGCGCACGAGGGCGTTCCCGCCGCCGGTGGCGCCCTCGACGGCCAGCCAGAACCCGCCACCATCGACGGCCGATCGGGTGGCGAGGCCCTCGATGTCGAGCGCGGGCGCGGTGCCGTCGGGCTCCCGCACGGTCAGCGCGCGGGTGATGACGGCCGGCGTCTGCGACACGTCGAGGCTGTAGATCCGGCCGGTGGCATAGGCGGCGTCGCTGGCGGCGTACATCCGGGTCGGGTCGCCCGGGACGCCGGACAGCGCGCCGAGCGCGCCCCACCCGATCGGCTGCGGCGCGCCGACCGGATTGGCCGAGACGACCGACGGGAACGCGGGGCGTCCGGTGCCCAGCTGGTACACCCCGACGCTCGCCCGTACCTGGGCGGCGGCGTCGTCGACCTCGGAGGAGACCACCAGGAGATCGCGGGAGGGGATCGGCAGCAGGCCCTCTGGGCCGTTGGTCGCCGGAAGCGCCTGACGGAAGACCGGCGCCGTGGGGTCGGTGAGGTCGTAGACGGCGACGAAGTTGCTCCGCTCGGACCCGACGAACGCGGTGGGGACGCCGTCGAGCACCTCGAAGGCCAGTCCCTCCGGCTCGGGGCCCTTCTTCTCGGCGCGGTCGTTGTTGAACAGGCCGTGCGCGACCGCGATCTCCTCGAAGGTGTTGCCCGAGTCCCACACGACCTTGCCGGTGGCGGTGTCGAAGACCGACCAGCCGCGGCTGCCGCCGAACAGGTCGCCCTCGTTGGCCGTGGCGACCAGGCCGTCGCCCACCCACTGCACGGCGTCGGGCTCCCGCGGCTTCTCGATCGAGCCGTGGGGGTTGAACAGGCCGTCCTTGGTGGTGTCGATGTTGGAGACGCGCGCCTGGCCGGCGGAGAACGCCGTGACCAGCCGGCGGGTCGGCAGGTCGATGACGACGACGCCGTTGTTCTCCTGCAGGGTCAGCACGACCTGGTTGTCGTCGTTGATGTCGACGTACTCCGGCTCGGGGTCCTGGGGGGCGTAGAGCCCGGCGGCGGCCAGGGCCGGGAGCGGGTCGCCGTCGGCCTCCACGAGCGGGACGTCGGCCGCCGTCCACGCCGCCGGGTCGGGACCCAGCGTGAGCACCTGGAGCGAGCCCGCGGGGAGCTGCGGCAGCTCGCCCTCGCCGGCGCCGGGAGGGGTGAACCCCTCGTCGCGCTGGTTCTCCATGGCGATCGCGGCATAGCCGCCGTCGGGACTGACGGCGATCGAGTCGGGCTGGCCGCCGAGGTCGATGCTGCGCACCACCTTGCGGTCGGAGAGGCGGACGACGTCGACGCGTCCCGCGGGGTGCGTGAAGTCCCCGCCCGACTCGTCGATCACCACCAGCACGTAGTCGCCGACGGCGGCGACCGACGTCGGCTGGTCGTCGGGGTGTCCGAGCTCGGCGAGGTCGAGGGTGCCTCTCCCGACCGGCTTGCTGGGGTCGGTGATGTCGAGGAAGCCGATCCGCTTGCCGAGCGCGTCGGTGTAGACCACCGTGCGGCCGTCGGCGGTGACGGTGGAGATCTCCGCGACGGTCGGCTCGTCGGGGTCGACGCCGGCCGGCACGTTCTGGAAGACGGGGTAGGTGGCCACCCTGTCGAACAGCGGTCCGGAGACGTCGGAGACTCCGGAGCGCGCCGGGGCGGCCGGGTCGCCGGGCGCGCCCGCGGGGGAGGCGGACGTCGGTCCGTTGGGCGCGATCGTGAGCGCGGCGACGGTGAGGGAGCAGGTCGCGGCGAGCGCGAGGCCTCTGACGAGGTGCATGCGGTGGGTGCCTTCCAGGGAGCTGAGGGTGACAACCCGTCACGCTCTCGGTCGTGGACGACCCAGCGGTGTCGCGTCAGTGACGCGGCGGTGAATCCGAGTCGACCGTCTGCGCGGTGCCCGACCGGTCCAGCCGGAGCCGCACCGCGCGGCCGCCGAGCCCGATCGCCACCACGATCACGCCGCCGATCACGGCGGCGAGCGGCAGGGTGACCACGAGCACCAGGCAGCCGGCGAGGCCGACGAGGTTGAGCGCCCGCGGCCACCGCCGTTCGGCGGCGGGCTGCCGCATCGCCGAGAGGTTGGCCACCGCGTAGTACACGAGCACGCCGAAGGAGGAGAAGCCGATGGCGCCGCGCAGATCGGCCACGAGCACCAGCGCCACGACCGCGATGCCGACCACGGCCTGCGCCCGGTGCGGGATCCGGGTACGCGGATGGACCGCGGCCAGTCCGGTGGGGAGGTCGCGCTCGCGGGCCATCGCCAGCGCGGTGCGGGAGATCCCGGCGAGCAGCGCCAGCAGCGCGCCGAGCGCCGCGGCCGCGGCCCCCACCCGCACCACCGGCTCGGCCCAGGCGGCGCCGGCCGCCGTCACCGCCGCCGCGACCGGGGTGGCCTCCCCGGCGAGGTCGCGGCCGAGCACCCGGAGCAGCGCGACGCCCACGAGCGCGTAGAGCGCCACGACGATCCCCAACGCGATCAGTACCGCCCGACCGAGCATCTCCGGCTTGCGGACCTCCTCGGCGAGAGTGGCGATCCGGGCGTAGCCGGCGAAGGCGAAGAACAGCAGTCCGGCCGACTGGAGCACGCCGTGGACGCCGCCGGTGGCCGCCCACGGGTCCACGACCGGCTCGGTGGGCCCACCGGCCATCACGACGAGCGCCACGACCAGCGTCACCGACGTCGCCGCCAGCAGGATCCGCGCCACCACGGCGGTGCGGGTGATCCCGCCGAGCGTCGCTGCGGTGAGCGCCGCCACCGCCGCGACGGCCGCGAGGCGTCGACCCCACGGGCCCGCGGCGTCGCCGGGCAGCGCGTAGGCGGCGAAGGTCATCGCCATCGCGGCGCACGAGGCGGTCTTGCCGACCACGAACCCCCAGCCGGCGACGAACCCCCACCACGGGCCGAGGACCTCCCGGCCGAACAGGTACGTGCCGCCCGAGGCCGGATAGCTCGAGGCGAGTTGCGCCGAGGCCACCGCGTTGCACAGCGCGACGACCGCGGCGACCGCCAGCCCGACCAGCAGCGCCGAGCCGGCCGCGGCGGCGGCCGGCGCGAAGGCGGAGAACACCCCGGCGCCGATCATCGCGCTGAGCCCGACCACGACGGCGTCTCCGGTGCCCAGTCGCCGAGCCAGCGTCGGTTCGCTCACGTCGTCATCATGACCACCGCCGTCCGGGTGCCGCTTGACCGGGCTTGCTCCGAGCGACTGCGCGGCTACTGTGGCCCGATGCTTTCCGGGGAGTCCGCGTCCACGGCGTGGGAGGAGGCCCGCGCGGCCGCGACGCGCGCCGACGTCGTCTTCGAGCCCTGCCTCGACGCCGACTCCGCGGGCGCGCTGATCGAGGCCTTCAACCTCACGTGGGACGCCGACCCGCGCGAGCCGGTGATCGACCTCTCGACCGCCGTAGCGCTGGCAGCCAGCGGCAACTACGTCGTCGCTGCACTCCAGGACGAGCGCGTCATCGGCGGCGGTCTCGCCTTCTTCGGGCCGCCGGCCGCCGAGAGCATGCACTCCCACATCGTCGGCATCGTGCCCGGCCTCACCGCGCGGGGTCTCGGCCTGGCCGTCAAGCTCCACCAGCGGGCCTGGTGCCTGGACCGCGGGGTGACCACGATGACGTGGACCTTCGACCCGCTCATCGCGCGCAACGCCTACTTCAACCTGGCCAAGCTCGGTGCGCGGGCGGTGGCCTACCACCCCGACCACTACGGCGTGCTCACCGACGGGCTCAACGCCGGCCAGGCGACCGACCGGATCGTCATCGCCTGGGACCTCACCGCGCCGCTGCCGGGTCCGCACGAGCCCGACGCCGTCGACTCCGCGGCCGGGCTGGGGCGCGCCGGCGATGCGCCGGGGGAGTGGGTCGCGCCCCGGCCGAGCGACCGGGTCGCCTCGGTCGCGCTGCCCGACGACGTCGAGGGCCTGCGTCGCACCGACCCCGATCTCGCGCGACGCTGGCGCACCGCCACCCGCGCGGCGTTCGACGACCTGGCCGCCGACGGCTGGCGCGTCAACGGGTTCGACTCCGGCCATTACCGCTTCGCACGAGAGGACGACCGATGAGGCTCACCGGCCTGCGCCTGCACCACGTGGAGATCCCGTTGGTGACGCCGTTCACGACGTCGTTCGGGACCGAGACGGTCAAGGAGACCTATCTGGTCGAGGCGACGCTGGCGACCCCGGACGGGTCGGCGACCGGCTGGGGTGAATGCGTCGCCTCGCCCGATCCACTGTACTCCTCGGAGTTCCTCACCGCCGCCGTCGACGTCACCCGCCGGTGGCTGGCTCCCGCGCTCTACGCCGCGGGCGACGACCTCACGGCCGAGACGGTCGCGCATCTGCTCCGGCACATCGTCGGGCATCCGATGGCCAAGGCCGCGCTGGAGATGGCGGTGCTCGACGCACAGCTCCGCTGGCGCGACACCTCCTGGTCCGCGCACCTCGGCGGCGTCGTCGACCGGGTGCCGTCGGGGGTCTCGGTCGGGATCCAGGAGGACGCCGAGGCGATGGTGCGCACGGTGGGCGGCTACCTCGACGACGGCTACCGGCGGATCAAGCTGAAGATCAAGCCGGGCGCCGACCTCGAGCCGGTGGCCGCCGTCCGGCGCGCGTTCGGCGACGACCTGCTGCTCCAGGTCGATGCCAACGCCGCCTACACGCTGGCCGACGCCAACCACCTGCGCCGGCTCGACGAGTTCGGACTGCTGCTCATCGAGCAGCCGCTCGGCGAGGCCGACCTGCGCCAGCACGCCGTCCTGGCGAGCCAGCTCTCCACGCCGATCTGTCTCGATGAGTCGATCGTGTCGGCCGAGGCCGCCGCCGACGCGATCATGCTCGGCGCCACGTCGGTGATCAACGTCAAGCCGGGCCGGGTCGGCGGCTACCTCGAGGCGCGCCGGATCCACGACGTCGCCCGCGCCCACGGCATCCCGGTCTGGTGCGGGGGGATGGTCGAGACCGGCGTCGGACGTGCGGCGAACGCCGGCCTGGCCGCCCTTCCGGGCTTCACCCTGCCCGGCGACATCTCCGGCTCGGACCGCTTCTACGAGGAGGACATCCTCACCGAGCCGATCCTGATGCACGACGGTTACGTGGACGTCCCGACCGGTCCCGGCACCGGCGTCGAGATCGACCCGGCTCAGCTCGAACGCCGTCGCGTCGCCGTCACCGACGTCCCCGCAGGCTGAGAAGCAAGCGCCGAGGAGCGCTGACGAACACCCGGCCACTCCGGATCGGCCCAGCCGGAGGTTGAGCAAGCGAGCGTCAGCGAGCGCCGACGAAACCCCGGCAACCGTGCCTGCCAGAGTTGGCAGGGTCGGTCCCGAGGTTTCGTCGGCGCCGACGAGTTCGTTCCTCACTCGTCGGCTTGCTCAACCTCCGAGGAGTCGCCTCGCGGCCGGAGGTCGAGCGCCGACGAAACCCCGGCAACCGTGCCTGCCAAGGTTCCTCAGGGCGGTCGCGGGGTGTCGTCGGCTTGCTCAACCTCCGAGCTGGCGTGGCTTCGTCTCAGTAGACCGACTTCACGCCCTCGGCGTCGAGCGCGGAGAAGGTCAGGTCGTCCGAGCCGCCGTTGCACTGCGGGTAGTGCATGATCGAGACCGAGTCGTACGGCGTCAGGGGACGCCAGTTGTTGTCCTCGAAGCAGGTGCCGGACTCCGGGCGGGTGTGCTCGTGGCGGAAGCCCAGCGTGTGCCCGAGCTCGTGGGCCATGATGTTGGACGGGGCCCAGCCGGACGACACCAGGGACTCGGCGTTGACCAGCACGTTCATCTCCGAGTCCGGGGAGCTCGGGAAGAACGCGCGGGCGATGAACGAGGTGTCGTCGGTGGGCTCGACCGGGAACAGCACGGCATCGTTGCTCGTGGTGCAGTCGGCGTCGGCGGTCTCGTCGTAGACGAAGTCGATGCTGGACGCCTCGGCCTCCCACATCGCGGCGCCTTCCTCCATCGCCGCGGCGACGGTGGCCTTGTCGGTGCCGAACTCGTCGCTGATGCAGTAGGTGAGGTTGCCGGCCTGGCTCGAGCTCCACAGGTCGTCGCCGGAGGGGCCCTGGTTCACGATCAGGCTGGTCGAGCCGTCGCCCTTGCCGGAGTCGGCCATCATCCGGTCGTAGTAGGCGCGCAGCTCGGCGCGGTCCGAGAGGGCCTCGTCGCCGTTGACGATGTAGAGGCCGAGATCGTCGCGATGGGTCGCGGCGGCGAACTCCTCGAACGTCGGTGGCGCGTCCTCCTTCACCGAGTCGTCGGAGCCCGTCGCACCTCCCTCCGCGCCGGACGCCGTCGGGACGACGCCGGCGCCGAGTCCGGCGGCGACGACCGCGACGGCGGCCAGAAGGGTGCGGGGACGTCGAAGGTGCTGCATGGGTTCGCTCTCCTCGAAGGTGGGGGACTGGTGCGGATCGGGCCGGAGGCCCGACGCCACGGTGCCGAGCACTCCGCCATCTCGTTAGCGGGCTATCCCTTGGCCGGACCCTCGGGTCGAGGCCCGTGGCCGATACGCTGGCCGGACTCGTCCTATCGGCACCCTCATCGGCACAGGAGCAATCACGTGGCAGCCATCGAAGCCGTCGGAGCACGCGAGATCCTCGACTCGCGCGGCAACCCCACCGTCGAGGTCGAGGTCGCCCTCGACGACGGCGCGTTCGCCCGGGCCGCGGTGCCCAGCGGCGCGTCCACCGGAGCGTTCGAGGCGGTCGAGCTGCGCGACGGCGGCGACCGCTACCTCGGCAAGGGCGTCCTGCAGGCCGTCGACGCCGTCATCACCAAGATCGCCCCGGCCATCGAGGGCATGCCCGTCGACGACCAGCGGCTCATCGACCAGACCATGCTCGATCTGGACGGGACCCCCAACAAGGCCAACCTCGGCGCCAACGCGATCCTCGGCGTCTCGCTGGCCGTGGCCCGCGCCGCCGCCGACTCCTCGGGACTCTCGCTCTACCGCTACGTGGGCGGACCGAACGCCCACGTCCTGCCGGTGCCGATGATGAACATCCTCAACGGAGGCTCGCACGCCGACTCCAACGTCGACGTCCAGGAGTTCATGATCGCGCCGATCGGTGCGCCGACGTTCCGCGACGCCCTGCGGCAGGGCACCGAACTCTACCACGCCCTCAAGTCGGTGCTGAAGAAGAAGGGCCTGGCCACCGGCCTCGGCGACGAGGGCGGCTTCGCGCCCAACCTCGACTCCAACCGCGCGGCCCTCGACCTGATCGCCGAGGCGATCGAGGCGGCCGGTCTCGGTCTCGGCACCGACATCGCGCTCGCGATGGACGTCGCGGCCAGCGAGTTTCACAAGGACGGCGCCTACGCCTTCGAGGGCGGGATGCTCTCCGACGCCGAGATGATCGCCTACTACGCCGAGCTCTGTGACGCCTACCCGATCGTCTCCATCGAGGACCCCCTCAACGAGGAGGACTGGGCCGGCTGGAAGGCGATGACCGACGTGCTCGGCGACAAGATCCAGATCGTCGGCGACGACCTGTTCGTCACCAATGTCGAGCGGCTCCAGCGCGGCATCGACGGTGGCCAGGGCAATGCGCTGCTGGTGAAGGTCAACCAGATCGGCTCGCTCACCGAGACCCTCGACTCCGTCGAGCTGGCCCACCGCAACGGCTTCCGCTGCATGATGAGCCACCGTTCCGGCGAGACCGAGGACACGACGATCGCCGACCTCTCCGTGGCGGTCAACTGCGGCCAGATCAAGACCGGTGCCCCGGCGCGCTCGGAGCGGGTCGCCAAGTACAACCAGCTGCTGCGCATCGAGGAGGAGCTCGGCGACGCCGCACGCTACGCCGGAGCTTGGGCTTTCCCGCGTTTCGTCCGCTGATCGACGGCTCGTTCGGGGGAGGATGACGGGCATGTCGCAGTCTGGGCCGTCCTCTGGTCGCCGCACGCCCGCGCGCGGCCCCCGGACGACGCGGCGCCCTGGGTCCGAGCGTCGCACCCGGCCGGCCCGGCCCAGTGCGAGCCCGGCGCGCCCCACGTCGACGAAGGCCGGGAAGCCGGGGAAGGCCGCGAAGACTGCGAAGGCCGGATCCGGGCGTCCCGAAGCGCGACCGCGCCCGAGGCTGACCAGCCGTGCCGCGATCCTGGTACTGATCGTGGCGGTGCTGGCGGTCTCCTACGCCTCGTCGTTGCGCGCCTACCTCCAGCAGCGCGACCACCTCAACGAGGTCCAGGACCGCATCGCCAGCAGCGAGGCGGCGATCGCCGACCTGGAGAGGGAGAAGCGCCAGTTCGACGACCCGGCCTACATCGAGCAGCAGGCGCGCGGGCTCGGCTACCTGATGCCGGGTGAGTCGCCTTTCGTCGTGCTGCGCGACGGCAAGCCGGTCGACGTCTCCAGCTCGCTGGGCGATCCCGCCGCGATCGACCCGAGCGAGCCGGAGGCCTGGTGGGACGGCGCCTGGGAGTCGATGAAGGTTGCCGGCCACCCTCCGCGCAAGACCGACCCGCCGCCGTTGACGCGGGTCGAGGACCCCGAGGGCGCCCCCAGCGAGGACGGCTCGTGATCGATCCCGACGACGAGCGCGCGGTGCACGCGCAGCTCGGTCGCCCGCCGCGCGCGGTCGCCGCGGTCGGGCACCGGTGCCCGTGCGGCAACCCCGACGTCGTCACCACCGAGCCGCGGCTGCCCGACGGCACGCCGTTCCCGACGACGTTCTACCTCACCTGCCCGCGCGCGGCCTCGCTGATCGGAACGCTGGAGGGCGGCGGGGTGATGAAGCAGATGCAGGCGCGCCTGGCCGAGGACCCCGAGCTCGCCGAGGCCTACCGTCGCGCCCACGAGGCCTACCTCGCCTTCCGAGCCACCCTCGGCGACGTGCCGGAGATCGAGGGCGTCTCCGCCGGCGGCATGCCCGACCGCGTCAAGTGCCTCCACGTCCTGGCCGCCCACGCCCTCGCCGCCGGCCCCGGCGTCAACCCCCTGGGCGACGAGGTCCTCGAACGCCTCGGCGAGTGGTGGGCCTCCGGCCCCTGCGTCGTCGTTACGGACGCCGAGCCGGGATAGTTTGAGGCGTAATCAACCTGATTGGGCCCCGATGAGGTTGATAACGCCTCAAACTATCCCCGCGACCCACCCTCGACTCACCCCCGACGGCCGGCCGCAGTCGATCTCCAGAGGACGCTTGGTGACCCCCTCCCGACCAGCCGCGGTGGCCGCGATCGACTGCGGCACCAACACGATCAAGCTGCTGATCCGCTCGGGCGGCGAGCAGCCGCACGACCTGGTGCGGGAGGCCCGGATGGTCCGCCTGGGCCAGGACGTCGACCGCACCGGCCGGCTCGCCGAGCAGGCCTTGGCACGCACCTTCGCGGCGGTGGACGAGTACGCCGCCCTGATCGGCGAGTTCGGCGCCGAGCGGGTCCGGTTCTGTGCCACCTCGGCCACCCGCGACGCCGCCAACGCCGAGGTCTTCCGCCACGGCGTGCGCGAGCGGCTCGGTGTCGAGCCGGAGGTGATCGGCGGCGAGGCCGAGGCGGCGCTGGCGTTCGCGGGCGCGGTCCGCGGCCTCCGGACGACGCCGGACTGGCCGGTGCTGGTCCTCGACGTCGGCGGCGGCTCCACCGAGCTGGTCCTGGGCGACGCACCCGACCGGGGCGGTGTGCGAGCCGCCCACTCGATGCAGATCGGGTCCGTGCGACTGCACGAGCGGCATGTCGCCGACGACCCGCCCACCCCCGAGCAGGTCGCCGCGGTGGTCGCCGACATCGACGCCGCCCTGGACGCCTGCCCGGTCGATCCCACCGGGGCCGGCACCGTCGTCGGCGTCGCGGGCACCGTGACCACGCTGGTCGCGGGCGTGCTCGACCTCCCGGCCTACGACCGCGAGGCGATCGACCAGTCCGTCCTAGGTGCCTCCGACGTCCACGACCTCACGATGAGGCTGGTCGCGATGCCGCGGGCAGAGCGCCTCGCCCTCCCGTGGCTGCACCCGGGCCGCGCCGACGTCATCGACGCCGGCGCGCTGATCGTCGACCGGGTGCTCGCGCGCAGCGGCGCGGCCTCGATGCTCGTCTCGGAGTCCGACATCCTCGACGGCATCGCCTGGTCGCTGGCCCGATGAGCCGCCCCACCACGATCGCCGAGCTCGACGCCGGCATCGTCGACTGCCGACGCTGCCCGCGGCTGGTGGCGTGGCGGGAGAAGGTCGCCCGCGAGAAGCGCGCCGCGTTCGCCGAGGAGACCTACTGGGGCAGGCCGGTGCCCGGCTTCGGCTCGACCGAGCCCGGGCTGCTGATCGTCGGCCTCGCGCCGGCCGCCCATGGCGCCAACCGCACCGGCCGGATGTTCACCGGCGACCGCTCCGGCGACTGGCTCTACGCCTCGATGCACCGGGTCGGGCTCGCCTCCCAGCCCACCAGCACCGGTCTCGACGACGGGCTCGAGCTCATCGGCGCCCGCATCCTCTCCGCGGTGCGCTGCGCCCCGCCGGACAACAAGCCCAGCACCGAGGAGAAGGAGAACTGCGCACCCTGGCTCGACGACGAGCTGCGCCTGGTCTCCCCGTCGGTGCAGGTGATCGTGGCGCTCGGGGCGATCGGCTGGGACGCCGCCCTGCGCGCCGCCCGTCGCGCCGGCTGGACGGTTCCGAAGCCGAAGCCGAGGTTCGGCCACGGCGCCGAGGCGATCCTCGGCGGTCCGCACGGCGACGTGCTGCTGCTCGGCAGCTATCACCCCAGCCAGCAGAACACCTTCACCGGCCGCCTCACCGAGCCGATGCTCGACGACGTCCTGGGCCGCGCGGCTGCGATGATCGAGCCGTAGTCGAGGCCCCCGTATCCCAATCGGCAGAGGAAGCCGCCTTAAAAGCGGCCCAGTCTGGGTTCGAGTCCCAGCGGGGGCACCTGCGCCTCGTCGCCTTTCCCCTCACGGGGAGGGCGAGCGCCGGCGGCATGTTACTGACCGTTGTCACCTCTGACCTGCTCTTGCAAGCGCATGCTAGAGGTAAGAACGGTCAGTAACATGCCGGGCCGTCGTCACAGGTCTTTGCGGAAGTGCACGTCGTCGGTGCCCGCCACGGGCACGCCCTCCCACCGGAAGATCTCCCGGTAGCCGTGCCGCTCGTAGAAGCCCGGCGCCTGGAAGGTGAACGACGTCACGAAGACCCGTCGGGCACCGCGCTCGGCGGCCGCCTGCTCGAATCGGGCCAGCAGCAGGGCGCCCAGACCCGAGCCGCGCTGGTCCTCCCGCACCCACGTCATGCCGATCCCGGCGGCCTCGTGCCACGTCCACCCGCTCACGCCGCCGCACAGCTCACCCGCACCGTCGTCCGCGCGGACGGTCAGCTCCACGGCCTCCGGTCCGGGTAGGGCGGCGAGGTTGAACCGGTCGAGCTCGTCGGAGAGGCGCTGGTCCAAGGCGGCATCGGCCTCGGCCACGACGAGCTCGGGCGGGAGGGGAGTGGGCACGGGCAGCGATCTTCGCAGACCCTCTCCGGTCACACGGAGCGGAAGTGCCATCGTGGGTCCATGAGCGATCTGCGAGACATGTTCACCCGTGAGTTCTGGGACGAGCGCTACGCCACCTCCCACCGGATCTGGTCGGGCGAGCCGAACGGGCAGTTCGTCGAGCAGGTCGCGAGCCTCGCGCCCGGCACCGCGATGGACGTCGGCTGTGGGGAGGGCGCCGACGCCGTGTGGCTGGCCACCCACGGCTGGACGGTGACCGGCGTCGACGTGTCGGGGGTCGCGCTCGAGCGGGCCGCCGAGCACGCGGCCGAGGCCGGCGTGGGGGAGCAGACGTCGTGGCTGCGCGCCGACGTGTTCGCCGGCGATCCCCTCCCGGGCGGGTTCGACCTCGTGTCGGCGGCGTTCGTCCACGTACCCCCCGACGACTTCGAGACCGTCTACGGCGCACTGGCCGACGCCGTCGCCCCGGGTGGCTCGCTCGTCGTCCTCGCCCACCACCCCGACGACGAGCACACCGGCCTGCGCAATGCCGACCTGACCGCTCTGCTGTTCACGCCCGAGGCCGTGGTCGCGCTGCTGGACCCCGAGGGCTGGGAGGTGGTGACGGCCGCCACACCGACCAGGAGCGTCGTCCACGACGGACGTGAGATCGAGGTCACCGACACCGTCGTGCGTGCCGTGCGGCGTCCCGCGGACTCCCTGAAGACCTCCTGAGACCTGCTGCGAACGGAACTATCTGAGGTGGTTCACGCGTTCGAGTAGGTGACGAGCCGTCTAGACTGGCGGCGAAGAACCACGGGTGAGCCGTCAGAGCGACGGTCACCAGGCCTCCAGGGAGGAGACCAATGCAGAGCAACAACCCGGTGTTCCGTCGCTCCGAGGAGTTCAACCGGGGTGGCGGACAGCAGACCTACGCCCAGTACGGCCAGCAGTCGCCCGCGAACTGGCAGACCGGCCCCACCGGGGGCGCGTTCGGCTACGACGACGTCCGGCAGGGGACGCCCGCCACCGGCGGCGGGCTGATGACGATCGACACGGTCGTCCAGAAGACCGCGATGACCCTCGGCGTGGTGATCCTCACCGCGCTGGCCACCTGGATCCTCACCCCCGACATCGACGCTTTCAGCCCGAACCTCGGCGCGCTGTACGGCGCTGCGACGATCGGTGCCCTCGGCGCGTTCGCGCTGTCGATGGTCAACTCGTTCAAGCGCGTGATCAGCCCCGCTCTCGTGATCGCCTTCGCGGCGTTCGAGGGTGTCGCGCTCGGTGCGATCAGCAAGGCCTTCGACGCCCAGTTCGGCGACGGCGTCGTCTCCGGTGCCGTCATCGGCACCTTCGCCGCCTTCGCCGGCACCCTGGCCGCCTACAAGTTCTTCAACATCCAGGTCGGCCAGAAGTTCAAGATGTTCGTGATGGCCGCCGTGTTCGGCATGATCGGGCTCAGCCTGATGGAGCTCGTGCTGGGCATTTTCGGTGCCCAGATCGGCCTGTTCGGGGTCAGCGGCCTCGGCATGGTCACCGCCGTCATCGGCCTGGTGCTCGGTGTGTTCATGCTCGTCATGGACTTCGACTTCGTCGAGCAGGGCATCCGCAACCAGATCCACGAGCGGGAGTCGTGGCGCGCGGCGTTCGCGATGACCGTCAGCCTGGTCTGGATCTACACCAACCTGCTGCGCATCCTGGCCTTCTTCAGCCAGGACTGACCCAGCCTCACCCGCGACCCCGTAGCCCGGCTCCGGGGTCGCGGATCTTTTTTCAGGGCCGCTCAGCCCCGCCCGTCCAGCCAGGTCAGGACGGCGAGCACGCGGCGGTTGTCGTCGCCGGCGGGCGGCAGGTCGAGCTTGGCGAAGATGCTCGTCGTGTGCTTGCCCACGGCCTTCTCGGACAGGAACAGCCGCGCGGCGATGGCGGCGTTGGAGCGGCCCTCGGCCATGAGCGTCAGGACCTCCCGCTCCCGTGCGGTGAGCCGGTCCAGCGGCTCGACCCGCTCCGACCCGCTCACCAGGCCGGCGACCACCTCGGGGTCGAGCACCGTGCCGCCGCCGGCCACGCGGCGCAAGGAGTCGACGAACCCGTCGACGTCGGCGACCCGGTCCTTGAGCAGGTAGCCGATCGCCCCCTCGCCGCCGGCCAGCAGCCGGCGGGCGTAGTGCGCCTCGACGAACTGGCTGAGCACCAGAACGGGGAGCCCTGGACGCCGGGTGCGGGCCTCGATCGCGGCGCTGAGCCCCTCGTGGGTGTGCGTCGGCGGGAGGCGGACGTCGACGACGGCCGCCTCGACCTCGGGAGCGGCGAGTGCGCGCGAGAGTGACGGACCGTTGTCGACCGAGGCGACGACCTCGAAGCCCGCCTCCGCGAGGATCCGGGTCAGTCCGACCCGGAGGAGGGCCTGGTCCTCAGCGAGGACGACGCGCACGGCACCTCCCACGTCACGACAGTGGGTCCCCCGACGGGACTGGACACCGTCATCGTCCCATCGAAGGCGGCCAGTCGGCGCTCGAGCCCGGCCAGTCCGGTGGAATCCGGACCAGACGCCACGGCCGCGCCGCCACGTCCGTCGTCCCCGACCAGTGCGTGCAGCCGCTCGCCGTCGTGGCGCACCGTGACCCACGCGCGGGTAGCCGAGGCGTGCTTGACGACGTTCGTGAGTGCCTCGGCCACCGCGAAGTACACCGCCGACTCCAGCGGCGCGGGGGGATCGCCGCCCGGCAGGTGTACCGACACGGTGACCGGCAGCGGGACGGCGCCGGCCAGCGCCTCGATGCCGCCCGCGAGTCCGAGGTCGGCCAGCATCGGTGGGTGGATCCCCCGCACCACGGCGCGCAGGTCGGCGAGCGCGGCCAGGGTGGTCTCGCGCACCTCGCGCAGCATCGCTGCCGCGGCGTCGGGATCGGTGGCGATGAGCTTCTCGGCCAGGCCGACGTTCATGCCGACCGCCGTCATCCGGGCCTGGGCGCCGTCGTGAAGATCGCGTTCGATCCGACGCACCTCGGCGGCGTTGTGGTCGAGGGACTCGCTGCGGCTGCTGGTCACCTCGGCCACGCGCCGTTCGAGGCGCTCGACCCGCGCGCGGGCGCCGTGTCCGAGGATCGTCGCGTCGGCGGTGACTCGCGCCCGGACCAGCGTCGGGGTGACCAGCCACCACACCAGCAGCAGCGGGCCGTCCAGAAGCACCAGGAGCCACCACACCGCGCCCCCGTCGAGGATCGCGGCGACCAGGTGGGTCAGCGGCGCGGTGAGCAGCGCGAGGGGGAGCATCGACAGCACGAAACCGCCGGTTGCGGAGTACCAGAGGAATCCGACGTCGCGCCACCGTGCCGGGTCGCGCACCCACCTGAAGGGACGGGCCCACAACCGGCGCGTGTCCGGGGCGTAGCCGGCCACGACCTCCTCCCGCAGGAGGGTTCCCGCGATCCGGCGATGCAGGCCGGCGAGCGCGGCCGTCGCGGGCACGACGGCCAGCGCGACCACGAGTCCGACGACCGTGAGCGCCAGCGGCACCGCCAGCACCGAGCCGATCGCCAGCACCAGTGCGACCGGGATGCCGAGCAGGCCGAGACCCACGCCGAGGAGGGTGAGCCGGAGCCGCTCGAACGCCGTCTCGCGGGTCAGCGGTGCGTTCGGCCGCGTCGGGCCGAGTGGCGCGAGCAGGTCGAGCCCTCCCATGGTGACCGAGTCTGTCACCGCGCACCTGCTCGCACCGAGCGCCCGGATGCGTGCGTGACCCGGTCGACGGCGACCCGCGACGACACGAGGGTGAGGACGAGCACCGCGACGGCCACCGCCGGGGGCAGCCACAGCTGCGCGTCGGGCAGGACGCCCTCCCCGCGTGCCCAGGCGAAGGGCACCACGGTCGCGGTCGAGGCGAGCGCGCCCAGGACGACGCCGACGACGCCGACCACGGTCGCCTCGACCCGCACCGTGGCCCGGATCTGCGCCGGTGTGGCGCCGGCGAGCCGGAGCCGGGCGAACTCCGGCTCGCGCTCGGAGATCCCGGCGACGATCGCGTTGACCACCATGATCGCGGCGAACAGCACGATCATGCCGACGACCACGTTGTTGAGGAGGGTGACCGTGCGGGCGCCGGCCGGGTCGTAGGACGCCGCGAGCGTTCGCCCGTCGATGCCCACCAGCATGAGCACGCCGATCGCCGCCGCAGCGAGCACGATGACGGGTCCCAGGACGCCGGCGAGCCGATGTGATCGCCGCCGTGCGTTCCACGAGCCCAGGTGTGCGGGGGCGCCACGTCCGAGCAGGGGCCGCGTCACCATGGCGCCCCAGCGCAGCAGGAGCGGCGCGAGCAGCGCCAGGCCGAGGCCGACCAGGATCGCCGAGGCACCCGAGGTCTGCATCGGTGCGTAGGGGTCGTCCGAGTGCGCGCTCACCGTGATGGTGACGACGGCGGTCCCGACGCCGTAGGCGAGCAGCAGGGCAGCGGCGATCCGACGCCACCGTCCGAGACGGACGGTCTCGCTGCGGGCCTCGGCGACCACGAACCGGGCCGGTCCCTGGGTCGCGCGCCGTCCGGCGGCAGTGGCCGCGATACCGCTGACCACGACGACACCGAACGCCGCGGCGAGCGGGGCGAAACCTCCCGCATAGGAGACCGACTCCGACACGAGACCACCGCGCACTAGTGCGAGCAGTGCTCTCCCTCCTATGGTCGCGAGACCCGCTCCCACGATGGCAGCCACCAGCGCCACGGCCAGAGCCTCGAAGCGCACCAGGCGCCGGGCCTGACGTGGGCTCGCCCCCACCGTGCGCAGCAGCCCGATCTCCACCGCCCGCTGCCGCACCGTGATCCCCACGGTCGAGGCCACGGAGAAGAGCACGATCAAGGTGCCCCAGCCGCCCACGACGGCGCCCATGATCATCAGGGTCTCGGCGTCCGTGGCGGAGACGCCGGTGCCACCGGCCGTCGCAGCCAGAGCCGCGAAGGAGCCGGTGAGTGCCGTGCCGAGCAGCACGGCGAGGAAGGTGGCGGCCGACGCCGTGGGTCGGTACCGCAACGAGCGCAGCGCCAGCCCCGCAGTCCGCGCGCTCATCGCACACCGACCAGGTCGTCGAGGTGGGCCAGCTGGCCGGCGACGGCATCGGCGGTGGGGGAGTGCATCCGGCCCGCGACGCGGCCATCGACGAGGAAGACCACCTCGTCGGCGTACGACGCGGCGACGGGGTCGTGGGTGACCATCACCACCGTCTGCCCGAGATCGTCGCAGCACGAGCGGAGCAGCTCGAGCACGCCATGCGCGGTCGTGGTGTCGAGCGATCCGGTCGGCTCGTCGGCCACCACGACGGCGGGCCGGGTGACCAGCGCCCGGGCGATCGCCACCCGTTGCTCCTGGCCCCCGGAGAGCGCGGTCGGCAGGTGGTCCCGACGTTCGCCGAGACCGACCCGGGCGAGCAGGTCCCGCACGTGTGTCCGGTCGACGCGGCGGCCGGCGAGCCGGAGCGGCAGCGCGACGTTCTGCTCGGCGCTGAGGTAGGGCAGCAGGTGGAAGGACTGGAAGACGAAGCCGACGTGCTCCCTACGGAACTCGGCGAGCCGCTGCTCGGACCAACCGGTCAGGTCGTCGCCGTCGAGGATCACCCGGCCCTCGTCGGGCACGTCTAGACCCGCGGCGCAGGACAGGAAGGTGGACTTGCCGGAGCCCGAGGGGCCCATCACGGCGGTGAAGGACCCGCGAGGGACGTCGAGGTGGAGGCCGTCGAGCGCGCGGACGGCGCCGGCGCCGGTGCCATAGGTGCGGACGAGGCCCGAGACGGTGAGTGCGTGTGGTCCTGAGGCGGCCGTGGGATGTGTGTGCGTCATGTCACCGACGCTAGGAAGACTCAGGCTCGGTCTCGATGGGCCGAGACCGCCACCTGGGGTGGGGTTTTCCCTACTTCTCGGCGTGACTGGCTGCCGGCTCCACGTCGGGCTCGGCGGCCGCAGCCGGATCCGTCTCGGGTCCCTGCTCGGCCTCGGGCGCCACACCGCGCGTGCGCGGTCGACGGCGCCGGTGGCGCAGCTCGACCCAGAGCCCGCGGACGCCGGCGCGGGCGCCGCCGACGTCGGTGCCGTCGAGCTCGGTGCCGGGTTCCCGCACGGCCTGGATCGCGGCCTCGGTGACCGGCAGGACCCGCTCGCCGCGATGCAGCTCGGGACGGGCCTCGTCGTCGGGGGCGAGGCCCAGCCCGGCGAGCGCGGAGGGAAGCAGGATCCGCACGAGCGCCTCGTAGCCGGCGGCCGAGGGGTGGAACTGGTCGGGACCGAACAGGACGGCGGGGGCCGCGGCGAACTCGGGCCCCAGGATCGAGCCGAGCGAGACCGTGCGGCCGCCCTCCTTGATGACCGCGATGGTCTGGGCGGCGGCCAGCCGCCGCGACCAGGCGCGGGCGACCTGCTTGAGCGGGGGCGCGATCGGCTTGACCGTCCCCAGGTCTGGGCAGGTGCCGACGACGACGGCCACTCCCGCCTCGTGCAGCCGCCGCACGCCCTCGGACAGATGGCGCACCGACTGCGAGGGCATCGTGACGTGCGTGACGTCGTTGGCGCCGATCAGGATCACCGCCAGGTGCGGCTCGATCGGCAGCGCCCGGTCGATCTGACCGCCGAGCTCGGCCGTGACGGCGCCCACCCGGCAGAACTCGCGCAGGTAGACGCGCCGGTCGCCCTGCTCGGCGATGCCACTGGCCAGGAGCGAGCCCGGCGTCTCCTCGACCCGGTCGACGCCATAGCCGGCGGCACTGGAGTCGCCGAAGAGCGCGACCTTCAACGTGGGACCCGGCCGGCCGCGTCCGTACCAGCCGGTGGCGTCGGGCACGGGGTCCGGCGAGGTCTCGCCGATCGTCCGGCGCGCCAGCTTCGCCTCGGCCGTGAGGACGCCGAACAGGCCGGCGCCGAGCACGGAGAGGCCGCCTCCGCCGTACGCCGCGGCGGAGGCCAGTTTGCGTGCCGCTCCAGCCTTTCCCACGCCCCGATCCTACCTACTCACCGGTAGCGATCTAGTTTGAGGGCGTGGAGTACGCGAACTCGGTCCTCGACCTCATCGGCAACACCCCGCTGGTCCGCCTCTCGCGGGTCCTCGACCTGCCCGAGGGTGACGACGCACCCCTCGTCCTGGCCAAGGTCGAGTACCTCAACCCGGGCGGCTCGATCAAGGACCGGATCGCCACCCGGATGATCGAGGCGGCGGAGGAATCCGGTGCGCTCCAGCCCGGCGGCACCATCGTCGAGCCGACCTCGGGCAACACCGGCGTCGGGCTGGCCATGGTCGCCCAGCAGAAGGGCTACAAGTGCATCTTCGTGTGCCCCGACAAGGTCAGTGAGGACAAGCGCAACGTGCTGCGCGCCTACGGCGCAGAGGTCGTGGTGTGCCCCACGGCGGTGCCGCCCGAGCATCCCGACTCCTACTACAACGTCTCCGACCGGCTCGCCTCCCAGCCGGGCGCGTGGAAGCCCGACCAGTACTCCAACCCCCACAACCCGCGGTCGCACTACGAGACCACCGGTCCGGAGATCTGGGAGCAGACCGACGGCAAGATCACCCACTTCGTCGCGGGCATGGGCACCGGCGGCACCATCAGCGGTACCGGTCGCTACCTGAAGGAGCGCGCGGCGCAGGCGGGCACCGACCTCCAGGTCATCGGCGCGGACCCCGCCGGCTCGGTCTACTCCGGCGGCACCGGCCGCCCCTACCTCGTCGAAGGCGTCGGCGAGGACTTCTGGCCCGACACCTACGACCGCGACATCGCCGACCGCGTCATCGAGGTCAGCGACGCCGACTCCTTCGCCTTCACCCGCAGGCTGGCCCGGGAGGAGGCGCTGCTGGTCGGTGGCTCGTGCGGCATGGCCGCCCACGCCGCCCGCACGCTCGCCCAGGAGCTCGCCGGCACCCCGGAGGGCAAGGACGCCGTCATCGTCGTCGTCCTCCCGGACTCCGGCCGCGGCTACCTCACCAAGATCTTCAACGACGAGTGGCTGGCGCAGTACGGCTTCTCCAGCGGCAACGAGGCGCCGACCCAGACGGTGGGGGAGGTGCTGCGCCGCAAGTCCGGTGAGCTGCCCGAGCTCGTGCACACCCACCCGAGCGAGACGGTCGCCGAGGCGGTCGCGATCCTCCAGGAGTACGCCGTCTCGCAGATGCCGGTCGTGCGGGCCGAGCCGCCGATCGTGGCGGCCGAGGTGGCCGGCTCGGTCTCCGAACGGGCCTTGCTGGACGCGCTGTTCGCCGGCAAGGCGAGTCTCACCGACCCGGTGGAGCAGCACATGTCACCGCCGCTCCCGACGATCGGCTCGGGTGAGGACGCCGCCGCCGCGGTCGCCCTGCTCGAGGCCGCCGACGCGGTGCTGGTGCACGAGGACGGCAAGCCCGTCGGCGTCCTCACCCGCCAGGACCTCCTGGCGCACCTGACCCGCTCCTGATCGTGATCCGGCTCACGACCGGAGGGCTTCAGGACCATCCGGAGGGGTGACCAACGACCCTCGTTGGTGTGTTTGGCTGGGGGCGCCCTTCCGTCAGGCAACCCCGAGGAGTCGAGTATCGCGTGTGGGACTTCATCTCGGAACGACGCGATCAGATCCTCTACAACACCTTCCAGCACGCCAACCTTGTCATCCAGTGCGTGCTGGTCGCCACGGTCATCGCCGTCCTTCTGGCCGTCGTGATCGTCGGATCGCCGAAGCTCCAGGCCGTCGCCAACACCTTGAGCGCGATCGGACTCACGATCCCCTCCTTCGCGCTGGTCGGCCTCCTGCTGCCGTTGACCTCGATCGGCACGATCACCGCCTTCATCGCGGTGACCTTCTACGCCGTGCTGCCCATCCTGCGTAACGCCGTCGTGGGCCTCAAGCAGGTCGACCCCACCTTGCTGGAGTCGGCGCGAGGCATGGGGATGGGCCGGCTCGGGGTGCTCTGGCGGGTGCAGATCCCGCTCGCCTGGCCGGTCATCCTGGCCGGCGTCCGGGTCTCGATGCAGATGTCGATGGGCGTGGCCGCGATCGCCGCCTACGTCCTCGGGCCCGGGCTCGGCGGCTACATCTTCAAGGGCCTGGCCCAGATCGGCGGCGCGAACGCCGTCAACTACGCCGTCGTCGGCACCGTGGGGATCGTGATCGTGGCTCTCCTGGCCGACGCGCTCCTGCTTCTGCTCGGCCGCTTGACCATCTCGAAGGGAATCCGCGTATGACCACCGACCTCACCAAGCCGGACGAGAGCGGCGCGACCGGCGCGACCGAGATCAGTGGCGCCGAGATCGTCCTCGAGGACGTCGTGAAGCGCTACCCCGGGCAGAAGGTGCCCGCCGTCCAGTCGCTCTCGCTCACCATCCCCGCCGGCGAGATCGTGATGTTCATCGGTCCCTCGGGCTGCGGCAAGACGACGTCGCTGAAGATGATCAACCGGCTCATCGAGCCGACGTCGGGCACGATCCGCATCGATGGCGAGGACATCGGCGGTCAGAGCGAGAACCACCTGCGCCGCAAGATCGGCTACGTCATCCAGGGCGGCAGCCTGTTCCCGCACATGACGGTGGGCAAGAACATCGCGATCGTGCCCAAGCTCCTCGGCTGGGACCAGGCGCGCATCGACAAGCGCATCGACGAGCTGCTCGACCTGGTGAGCCTGGACCCGTCCCGCTATCGCGACCGGTACCCGCGCGAGCTCTCCGGCGGCCAGCAGCAGCGCGTCGGCGTCGCGCGCGGCCTGGCGGCCGATCCGCCGGTGATCTTGATGGACGAGCCCTTCGGCGCGGTCGACCCGATCACCCGGCAGCGGCTCCAGGACGAGCTGCTCAGCATCCAGCGCGAGCTGCGCAAGACGATCGTGTGCGTCACCCACGACATCGACGAGGCGATCAAGCTCGGCGACCGGATCCTCATCCTCGAGGAGGGCGCCAAGATCGCCCAGTACGACACCCCCGAGGTCATCCTGGCCGCCCCGGCAAACGACTTCGTCGCCGACTTCGTCGGCTCGGGCTCCTCCCTCAAGCAGCTCACGCTCACCCGGATCACCGACGTCGAGCTCCGCAAGCCCACGACGGCCACGATCGGCGAGCAGGTCACGGTCGTGAAGGAACGGGCCGAGGCGAACGGTGATCGCTCGGTGATCGTGCTCGATGCCCGCGGTCGCCCGGTCGGCTGGCCGTGGCTGCGGCAGCTCAAGGGCGAGGTCGTCCACGAGCCGACCGAGGACCTGGTCAACCTCGACCACCGCGCCACCCTCAATGACGCCCTCGACACCATGCTCAGCTCGAGCCACGGAGGAGCCGTGGTCACCGGGGACCGCGACCAGTACCTCGGCGTCGTCGACTTCGCCTCGGTGACCGACTACATCCGGACGATGGAGGCCGAGGCCGGTGAGTAGCTCCACCGAGGAGCCGACACTCGCCACCGAGGCGCAAGTGGGCGAGGACACCTTCGACCCCGCCCCGGCGCGCCGCAAGCGCCGCCTGGACCGCGAGACGGTGCTGATGCTCATCGTCCCGCCGTGCCTGGTGCTCCTGGTCTTCGGCGGCTTCGTCGTCTGGCGCCAGACCGCCGATCTCGACAGCGTCGAGCTCAGCCAGCTGCGATGGAAGACGGTGTTCACCCTCATCTGGGAGCACACCGAGCTCACCTTGGTCTCCTCGGCGTTCGTGGTGCTGATCGCGGTGCCCTTGGGGATCCTGCTCACCCGCGGCCGGATGCGACGCTTCGCGCCGCTGGTCGTGGGATTCGCCAACGCCGGGCAGGGCGCGCCCGCGGTCGGCATGATCGTGCTGCTGGCGATCTGGCTCGGCTACGGCTTCTGGACCGCCGTGCTCAGCCTGACGATCTACGGCCTGCTGCCCGTGCTGCGCAACACCATCACCGGTATCGAGGGCGTCGACCCGACCCTGGTCGAGGCGGGTCGCGGACTGGGCATGTCCGGGTTCGCGGTGCTCACGCGCATCGAGCTCCCGCTTGCCCTGCCGGTGATCATGGCCGGCATCCGGACGGCGCTGGTGCTGGTGGTCGGTACCGCGACCCTCGCGACGTTCATCAACGGCGGTGGCCTCGGCGACATCCTGCAGACCGGCATCTCGCTGTTCCGGCCGTCGCTGATGATCGCGGGTGCCGTGCTGGTCGCGCTGCTCGCCCTGCTCGTGGAGTGGCTCGGCCGCCTGCTCGAACTGCTTACCCGACCGAAGGGGATCTGACATGACCGGCTCGAGGCGGCGCACCCGCCTGCTGACCGGCTGGACGACGGCGGTACTGCTGGTCCTGGCGCTGGCCGGCTGCGGTCTCGGCACGGCCGGCGGCAAGGTCCCCGCGGCCAAGCTCGCCGGGCCGCTCGAGGACGCACCGAGCCTGGACGGCGCGGAGATCTCGGTAGGCTCGAAGAACTTCTCCGAGAACGTGCTGCTGGGCAAGATGGCTCTCATCTTGTTGCAGGCAGCCGGCGCCGACGTCACCGACCTGACCAACATCCCCGGCAGCGCCGCGGCCCGCCAGGCGCACCTCGAGGGCGACATCGACGCGATGTGGGAGTACACCGGGACCGGATGGCTGGTCTATCTCGGGCACCCCAAGCCGATCAAGGGCAAGGAGGAGCAGTACGAGGCCGTGCGCGACGAGGACCTCGGCAACGGGCTCACCTGGCTGCCGCCCGCGCCGATGAACAACACCTACGCCTTCGCGATCACCCAGGCCTCGGCCAAGAAGTACGGCATCACCAAGCTGTCGGAGATCAAGAAGGTCCCGATCAACGAGCGGACCTTCTGCGTCGAGTCGGAGTTCTCCAACCGGTCCGACGGCCTCGAGGGCATGCTCAAGACCTACGACATCCCGCTCGACGGCAAGGACGGCGTCCCGTCCCGCAACCTGAAGACCTTCCAGACCGGCGCCATCTACGACGCCACCGCCTCGGGTGAGTGCGTCTTCGGCGAGGTCTTCACCACCGACGGTCGCATCGTCGCCCTCGACCTCCAGGTCCTCGAGGACGACCGTGCCTACTTCCCCAACTACAACGTCAGCCTCGTCGTCCGCACCGAGGTCCTCGAGAAGTACCCCGAGATCGAGGACGTCATGGCGCCGGTCACCGAGAAGCTCACCGACGACGTGCTGAAGAAGCTCAACGCCGAGATCGACGTCGACGGCCGCGAGCCGGAGGACGTCGCCTACGACTGGCTCCTCGACGAGGGCTTCATCAGCCCCGCCTGACGAAGCCCGCCGGAGGCAAGCGAGCACCCGCCCGGTGCCGGAGGTTGAGCAAGCGAGCGCCAGCGAGCGCTGACGAAACCCCGGCAACCCACCCTGCCAAGGATCCCGAGGTCGGTTGCGAGGGCTACCCCGCTGAGCCTCAGCGGCGCATCAGCGCGAAGACACCCCAGCCCAGGAGCGGGCGGGTGAAGGCGACGTGCTGGTAGGCGGCGTGGTCGAGCTCGTCGCGCATCTCCTGCCATAGCTCGTGGCCGGGGTTCTCATCGAGCCAGCGGCGCGTGCTGAGCCACTGAGCGGCCGCGTAGTGGTCCCAGTCGTCGGGGTCGGCGAGAACCATCTGGACGACGTCCCAACCGTGCTCGCCGAAGGAGCGCACCAGCTCGGGGAGAGTGGCGAAGTCGTCGATGGAGGTGGCGTGCGCGCCGCGGGCGGCCTCCTCGCTGGGCGGGGTCTCCCGCCAGAACGGCTCGCCGACCAGCACCAACCCGCCGGGCTTGAGCAGCATGTCGAGGAGGTCGACGGTGCCGAGGGGGCCATCGCCGATCCAGGTCGCGCCCAGGCAGGAGGCGACGTCGTACCGCTCGCCCTTGTAGGTGTCGACATAGGCCACCGCCTCGCCGTGCTCGAAGCTCACCGCGTCGCTGACGCCGAGCTCGATCGAGCGGGCGATCGCGGAGTCGGTGAACGACGAGCTCAGGTCGACCCCGACGCCCTGGATCCGGTGGTCGCGCGCCCAGGTGCACAGCATCTCGCCCGATCCGGAGGCTAGGTCGATGATCCGGGCGCCCGGCGCGAGACCGAGCACCTCGCCCAAGCGCGCCAGCTTCTCGGGGCCGAACGGGTCGTGGATGCGGTGGTCGCGCTCGCGGATGACGAACTGCTCGGGGATGTCCATGAGGACATCCCACCACTGCCTACCCGTCGACCGCCTCCAGATAGAACCAGCGTCCCGCCCGCTGCGCGAAGCGACTGCGCTCGTGCAGCCGCCCGGGCGTGCCCAGGCGCTCGAAGGACGCGGTGAACTCCACCTCCGCGTCGCTCGCGTCGTGCACCACGAGGCCGGTCCAGCGCACCTCCGGGTCGGGTGCTGCCGTCAGCGGCCGGGTGCGCGGATGCCAGGTGCGCCACACGTAGTCGCCGTCGCCGACCGCGTAGGCGGCATAGCGCGAGCGCATCAGCTCCTCGGGCGTCGCGGCCTGCTCGGCGCCGCGGTGCAGCCGGCCACAGCAGGCATCGTAGGTTGCACCGGTGCCGCACGGGCAGTCGCTCTGGAGCCGCATGGGGGCCAGTATGCGGCCCAACGCCGCAGGCCGGATTGCGCCCCCGAGTAGCGTGAAACGGTGACCTCAGCACCACAGACAGCACCTTCTGCAGCGCCCGCCCCCACCACCGTCGGCGAGCTGCGCGCGTCCGGCCACGTCGCCAAGCCGCTGCGTACCGAGATCCGCGACAACCTGCTCGCCAAGCTCGCCGCGGGCGAGGACCCCTGGCCCGGCCTGCACGGCTTCGAGGACACCGTGATCCCGCAGCTTGAGCGGGCCCTGATCGCCGGGCACGACGTCGTCCTGCTCGGCGAGCGCGGCCAGGGCAAGACCCGGCTGCTGCGCACCATGGTCGGCCTGCTCGACGAGTGGACCCCGGTGATCGCCGGGTCCGACCTTGGCGAGCACCCCTATGAGCCGATCACCCACGAGTCGCGCCGCCGCGCCGCCGAGCTCGGCGACGATCTGCCCATCGCCTGGCGCCACCGCGACGAGCGGTACGCCGAGAAGCTCGCGACCCCCGACACCTCGGTGGCCGACCTGATCGGCGACGTCGACCCGATGAAGGTGGCCGAGGGGCGCTCCTTGGGCGACCCGGAGACCATCCACTTCGGGCTGATCCCGCGCAGCCACCGCGGCATCGTGGCCATCAACGAGCTGCCCGACCTCGCCGAGCGGATCCAGGTCGCGATGCTCAACGTGATGGAGGAGCGCGACATCCAGATCCGCGGCTACGTGCTCCGGCTGCCGCTGGACGTCCTCGTCGTGGCCAGCGCCAACCCTGAGGACTACACCAACCGCGGGCGGATCATCACCCCGCTCAAGGACCGCTTCGGCGCCGAGATCCGCACCCACTACCCGACCGAGCTCGACGCCGAGGTCGCGGTGATCCGGCAGGAGGCTCACCTCGTGGCCGACGTGCCCGATTACCTGGTCGAGATCCTCGCCCGGTTCACCCGTCAGCTGCGGGACTCCTCGTCGGTCGACCAGCGCTCCGGCGTCTCGGCTCGCTTCGCGATCGCCGGCGCCGAGACCATCGCCGCGGCCGCCCTGCACCGCGCCACGGTGCAGGGGGAGGAGCACGCGGTGGCCCGCGTGGTCGACCTCGAGACCGCCGTCGACGTCCTCGGCGGCAAGATCGAGTTCGAGGCCGGCGAGGAGGGCCGCGAGGACGACGTCCTCACCCACCTGCTGCGCACCGCGACCGCCGAGACCGTGCGTGCCCACTTCCGGGGCCTCGACTTCGCGTTGCTGGTCGAGGCCATCGAGAACGGCGCCATGGTCACCACCGGCGAGCAGGTGACCGCCCGCGACTTCCTCGCCGGCCTCCCGGTGCTGGGCGAGTCCGAGCTGTACGACGACGTCTGCGAGCGCCTGGGGGCCACCGACGACGGCGCCCGCGCCGGTGCCATCGAGCTCGCGCTCGAGGGGCTCTACCTGGCGCGCAAGATCGGCAAGGACAGCGACGGCGCCGAGACCGTGTACGGCTGAGCGATGAAGGACCGCACCCGCTTCAAGCGCTACACCGGCGGCGACCCGCTCGCGCCGCCGGTCGACCTCGCCGAGGCACTCGATGCCATCGGCCAGGACGTGATGGCCGGCTACAGCCCCGAGCGGGCGATGCAGGAGTTCCTGCGCCGCGGCGGCCGCGACCAGCGAGGACTGGACGATCTGGCCCGCCGCGTGGCCGAGCGACGCCGGGAGCTGCTGTCCAAGCACAACCTGGACGGGACGATGCAGGAGGTCCGCGAGCTCCTCGACCGCGCCGTGCTGGAGGAGCGCAAGCAGCTGGCCCGCGACGCGATGATGGACGACGGCGACCGCGCCCTGCGCGAGATGCAGCTGGAGAACCTGCCGCCGAGCCCGGCCGCCGCCGTCAGCGAGCTCGCCGACTACGACTGGCAGAGCCGCCAGGCGCGAGAGGACTTCGAGAGGATCAAGGACCTCCTGGGCCGCGAGCTCCTGGACCAGCGCTTCGCCGGCATGAAGAACGCCCTGGAGAACGCCACCGACGCCGACCGCGAGGCGATCCAGCAGATGCTCGGCGACCTCAACGAGCTGCTGGAGAAGCGCAGCCGCGGCGAGGACACCCCCGAGGACTTCGCCGAGTTCATGGCCGAGCACGGCGAGTTCTTCCCCGAGAACCCCCAGAGCCTCGACGAGCTCCTCGACACGATGGCGCAGCGCGCCGCCGCCGCCCAGCGGATGCTCAACTCGATGACGCCCGAGCAGCGCCAGGAGCTGATGGAGCTCAGCGCGCAGGCGTTCGGCTCACCGCAGTTGATGGAGTCGCTCGCGCGCCTGGACGGCAACCTCCAGGCGCTGCGTCCCGGCGAGGACTGGGGTGGCTCCGAGCAGCTGGACGGCGGCGAGGGGCTCGGCCTCGGCGACGGCACCGGCGTCTTCCAGGACCTCGCCGACCTCGACCGGCTCTCCGAACAGCTCTCCCAGTCCTACGGCGGCGCCCGGATGGACGACGTCGACCTCGACGCCCTCGCCCGCCAGCTCGGCACCGAGGCCGCCGTCGACGCACGCACCCTGCAGGAGCTGGAGAAGGCGCTGCGCGACGGGGGCACCCTGCGCCGCGGCCCCGACGGCCAACTCCGCCTCACCCCCAAGGCGATGCGTCAGCTCGGCAAGGCGCTGCTGCGCGACGTCGCCCGCCGGATGAGCGGCCGTCAGGGGCAGCGCGATCTCGACAAGGCCGGCGCGGCGGGCGAGCGCTCCGGCGCCACCCGCGAGTGGCAGTTCGGCGACACCGAGCCGTGGGACCTCCCGCGCACGATCCTCAACGGCGTCCGGCGCCGGGCCGTTGACGGCACCCTGGACGGCGGCGGCCCACTGCTCTCGATCGACGACGTCGAGGTGCAGGAGACCGAGGCCCGCACCCAGGCGGCCGTCGCGCTGCTGGTCGACACCTCGTTCTCGATGGCGATGGACGGCCGCTGGGTGCCGATGAAGCGCACGGCGCTCGCCCTGCACACGCTGATCCGCAGCCGCTTCCGCGGCGACCACCTCCAGCTCATCGGCTTCGGGCGGCACGCGGAGGTGATGGACATCGAGCAGCTCACCGCGCTCGACGCCATGTGGGACAAGGGCACCAACCTGCATCACGCGCTGCTGCTGGCGAACCGGCACTTCCGCAAGCACCCCAACGCCCAGCCGGTGCTCCTGATCGTCACCGACGGCGAGCCGACCTCGCACCTGGAGGCCAGCGGCGAGGTGTACTTCTCCTACCCGCCGCACCCGCTGACGATCGCCTACGCCGTGCGCGAGCTCGACAACGCAGCGCGCCTCGGCGCGCAGACGACGTTCTTCCGGCTCGGCGAGGATCCGGGGCTGGCCCGGTTCATCGAGCAGATGGCGCAGCGGGTCGACGGCCGGATGGTCAGCCCCGAGCTCGACGACCTCGGCGCGGCCGTCGTCGGGTCCTACCTGGGGTCGCGGGACGCCGGTCGTGGCGGCGGGCTCGGAGCGGGCCCGCGCTCGCCCTACCGCGACTGGTTCGGCGGCCGCGGCTTCTGGGTCGGGGAGTAGCCGGACCCGGACATGCCACGAGGCCCGCATCCGTCGATGACGGACGCGGGCCTCGTGAAGAGCCTGGGGATCAGGCGCGCTTGATGCAGCCCACGAACTTGGAGTTGCTGCGGTACTGCTTGGTCGGCGGGGCGACGACCTTGAAGCACTGGCCGATGCGGCCGGTGAAGGTGAAGCGGAACCGACCCTGGGCGTTGGTCTTCTTGACCTTGAACTTGGTGTAGTTGCCCTTGCGGCCGTTGGCGCGCTGCAGGATGACGTTCTTCCGCTTGAGCGACTTGATCTTGCCCTTGGCGAAGAACACGTTGGCCTTGGAGGTGTTGCCGGCAACGACGCTGCTCATGTTGTGGCGCGGCTTGGCCTGGGCAGCGTTGGCCGGGCCGACCAGGCTGGCGAGCGTGGCGACCAGGGCCAGTGCGGCCACGGCGGCGATGGTGCGGAACATACGCATATGTGAATCCCTTAGAACGTGCGGGCTGGGGTCGGGGTCACTTTAGGCGTCACGGCGCCCGCTCAAACCCCCCGGGTCCCACCAAATGGATCCATCGACGCGATCTAGCCTGTTCGGGTGAGCGAGCCCACCCTGTCCGTGCTCGCGCTCCTCGCGCTGGCCGGACTGGTCGCCGGCTACGTCGATGCGGTCGTCGGAGGCGGTGGTCTGGTCCAGCTGCCCGCACTGCTCCTGGGGCTCCCGGGGGCGTCCCCGGTCGAGGTGCTGGCCACCAACAAGCTCGGCTCGATCTGCGGGACGTCGGTCAGCTCGATCACCTACTACCGCCGGATCAAGCCCGACCCGCGCACGTTCTTGCCGCTGATGGGTTTCGCGTTCGCGGGATCGCTCGGTGGCGCCTTCGTCGCCAGCCTGCTCCCACGCAGCGTCTTCGATCCCATCGTGCTGGTCGTTCTCGTGGTGGTCGGGGCCTACGTGCTCCTGAAGCCGGAGCTCGGCGAGGAGACGTCGTTGCGGTTCAGCGGGCACCGGCACACCGTGATGGCCATGCTCACCGGACTCGGCGTCGGGTTCTACGACGGCGCCCTCGGACCCGGCACGGGCAGCTTCTTCGTCTTCCTCCTCGTCGGCCTCCTCGGCTACGGCTTCCTCGAGGCGAGTGCGAAGGCACGCCTGGCGAACTGGGCCACCAACCTGGCCGCCCTGTGCGTGTTCGTGCCGCAGGGAGCGGTGCTGTGGCACGTCGGGCTCACCGTGGGAGCCGCGAACCTCGTCGGCGGCTATCTGGGCGCTCGGACGGCGGTGGCCAAGGGAGCCGGATTCGTGCGGGGCTTCTTCATCCTCGTGGTCACCGGCTTCGTGGTCCGCATCGGCGGGGGACTGATCGGGCTGTGGTGACGTCCTACCTGACCGTCGCCCGTGACGCGACGGCCGAGATCGAGGTCAAGCGCTCCCGCTTCCTGTGCACCCTCGAACGCGTCGAGACCGAGGCCGCCGCTCGCGCGGTGGTCGCCCGCCTGCGCCGCGAGCACCACGACGCCCGGCACCACTGCTCGGCGTTCGTGCTCGGTCCCGGCGGGGGCGGGCAGGTGGTGCGGTCCAGCGACGACGGCGAGCCCGCTGGCACCGCCGGCGCGCCGATGCTCGAGGTGCTGCGCGGCCATCGCCTGTGCGACACCGTCGCGGTGGTGACGCGGTGGTTCGGGGGCACCCTGCTCGGCGCCGGCGGCCTGGTGCGTGCCTACAGCGACGTCGTCCGGGCAGCGGCCGCACGGGCCGGCACGCTGGAGCGGGAGCTGGTCCGCGAGCTGGAGATCGAGGTCGGTCACGACCTCGCCGGCCGACTCGAGAGCGACCTGCGGGCGCTCGGTGTCGCCGTCCTCGACGTGGCCTACGCCGCCGGCGTCACCTTGCGGCTCGGCGTACGTCCGCCCGACGAGGACGCCGTTCGCGCCGTGCTCGCGACGGCGACCGCCGGGGCGGTCGAGCCGCTGGTGCTGGGGGAGCGCTGGGCCGACGTACCTGGCAGCCTGGGCACATGACCCCGTTCTGGCTCACCGCCTTCCTCGACTTCGCGCCCGACGACTACGAGCGTGGCGTGGTCTTCTGGGCGGAGGTCACCGGTTCGGATGTGTCGCCCAGCCGCGGCGGCGACCTGGAGTTCGCGACGCTGGTCCCGGCCGACGGCGACGACTACCTGCGGGTCCAGTGCCTGCGCGATGGTCCTTCGCGGATCCACCTCGATCTCCACGTGCTCGACCCTCGCGCGGCCGCCGACCGAGCCGCGGCCCTCGGGGCCACCGAGCTCGCAGACCACGGCTACGTCGTCATGGAGAGCCCCGCCGGCGTGCCGCTCTGCTTCGTCACGCACCCGGCGTCGCGGCGGCCCTCGCCGGCAGTCTTCGCCGACGGACGCTCACAGGTCGACGGTGTGGTGGTGGAGGTCGCGGCCGACGCCGTCGAGACGGAGCAGGCCTTCTGGCAGGACCTCGTCGGCGAGACCTCGAGCGCCGACGGGGCCCTGAGCCTGTCGGTGCGGCCGGCCGCGCTCGGACCGGCGGGATCGGCCCACCTCGTGATGGCCGCCGACGACCCCGAGGCCGAGGTCGTGCGCCAGCTCCTGCTCGGCGCGCGGCGGGCGCCTGGCATCCGGTCGGACGACGGCATCGTGCTGCTCGACCCGACGGGCGCCGCCTACGTCGTCGGCGAGTGGCGAAACTCGGAGGCGACGTCGGCGAGCATTCTCTAGGGTCTCCGGCGTGACCTCGCAGCCGAGCGATGCCGCGTCCGCGCGGACCGACCCGCCCTATACCGCCGACGAGGCGACGATGCTTCGCGCCTTTCTCGACTACCACCGCACCACCCTGCGCCGGAAGACCGCCGGGCTCACCCGGGAGCAGCTTGCAGTCACCCATCCGCCGTCGACCCTCACCCTCGCCGGCCTCGTCAAGCACCTCGCCTTCGTCGAGGACTGGTGGCTCGGCGAGGTCCTGGCCGGCGTGCCTGCGTCGCCGCCGTTCGACGACGAGTCGATCTGGGAGATCTCCCCGGACTGGGAGATGGACTCAGCAGTCGAGGACGATCCGGCCGAGCTGTTCGGTCTGTGGGAGCGCATCGTCGCGACCGGCGACGGACGGATCGACGCCGCCCTCGACTCACCGACAGGTCTCGACACGGTCGCGGTGCGCGGCAACGACAAGACCGGCGAGACGGCCACCTTGCGCTGGATCCTGCTGCACCTGATCGAGGAGTACGCCCGGCACAACGGCCACGCCGACCTGATCCGCGAGTCGATCGACGGAGCCACCGGTGAGTGACGGGGCCGAGATCCGGCCGATGACCGAGGCGGACTGGCGCCAGGTGTGGCCGTTCTTCCGCGACATCGTGGCCGCCGGTGAGACCTACGCCTACCCGACCGATCTCAGCAGCGAGCAGGCGCGGGAGCTGTGGACGATGAGTCCGCCCGGGCAGACCGTCGTCCTGGTCGAAGGCGACCGCGTGCTGGGCAGCGCGACGATGGGTCCCAACCGCCCCGGTCGCGGAGCGCACGTCGGCACCGGTTCGTTCATGGTCTCGCCCGAGGCGCGGGGCCGCGGCGTCGGCCGCCGGCTGGGGGAGTACGTCGTGAGCTGGCATCGCGAGCACGGCTTCGCCGCCATCCAGTTCAACGCCGTGGTCGAGACCAACGCCGCCGCGGTCCGGCTCTGGCAGAGCCTGGGGTTCCAGGTCATCGGGACCGTCCCCGAGGCGTTCGAGTCACGTGCGCACGGCCGCGTGGGCCTGCATGTGATGCACCTGGCCCTGTGAGGCTCGGGCAGCGAAGGCTCAGGCGGGCTCGGGCTCGGCGAAGCCGGGCAGGTACTCGCTGAGGATCGCACGGAACGGCGCCTCGGCGCCGAGCTGGCTGAGCACCCCGATGCCGCCGACCCAGGTGCGGTGGATGAGCAGGTAGGACGGCGGCAGGTTGAGCTTGATCGCGATCGAGTAGGCTGGCTCGCGTGGATTGTTGATCCGTTCGAACTGCGCGCGCATCCACTCCCTCGAGAACCGGAAGCGCTCGGTGAGGGTGGGCTCCACGAACGGTGACAGGTAGTCCATCAGCAGCTTCGCGTCCAAGCGGATCTTGTCGCGGATGAAGCCCTCGTCGCGCAGGCCGTCCAGCACGCGGTCGGCGTCTCCGGTGGCGCACAGCCGCATCAGATTGCCGATCGACTCCGGCAGCCGCCCCTCGGGCAGCCGAGCCACGGCGCCGTAGTCGAGCACTCCGAGGCGACCGGGGGTGCCGTCGTCGTTCGGGATGATCCTGAAGTTCCCGGGGTGCGGATCGGCGTGCAGCATGCCGGTGCGCGCGGGCCCGGCGAACAGGAAGCGGACGAAGAGCTCGCCGTAGTGGTCGCGCTCCTCGACGCTGCCCTCGGCGATCACCGCCGCCAGCGACGACGTGGAGTCGAGCCACTCGGTGATCAGCACCGTCTCGCCGACCTCGACCACCTGGGGCACCACGATCTCGGGGTCGTCGGCGAAGGCCTTCGCGAACGCCGCCTGGGCCTCGGCCTCGAGGGCATAGTCGAGCTCGTCCTCGGCGCGGGCCTGCATCTCGTCGATGAGCGGCTTGACGTCGATGCCGGGGAACAGCGGGCCGACGGTGCGACCGAGGCGGGCGAGCTGGCGCAGGTCCGAGCGCAGCGCGTCGCCGGCGCCGGGGTACTGCACCTTGACGGCGACCTCGCGGCCGTCGTGCCAGCGGCCCTTGTGGACCTGCCCGATCGAGGCTGAGGCCGTGGGGCCGCCGTCGAGCCACACCAGGCGCTCGGACCAGTCGGCTCCGAGCTCGGCGGCGAGGATGTCGCGCACGGTCTGGGTGGGCATCGGGGGAGCGGAGTCCTGGAGCCGGGTGAGGTGCTCGCGATAGGGGCCGGCGACCTCCTCGGGGAGTGCGGCCTCCAGCACCGACAGGGCCTGCCCGAACTTCATCGCTCCGCCCTTGAGCTCGCCCAGCGTGCGGAAGAGCTGGTCGGCGGTGCGCTGCTGCACCTCGCTGAGGACCGCATCGGCGGGCGCGCCGCCGATCCTGCGCCCGAGACCGAGCGTCTTCCTCCCGGCATAGCCCAGCGGCAGCGCAGCGAGCCGTGCGGTGCGCGCGGCGGCCTTACGGGGGAGGTCGGACATGGGCTCATTGTCGCCTACCGGGCAAGGTCGACACGAAGTGACGAGGCAGGACCTATGCTCGGCAGGTGCTCGTCGCCACGACCACGGCCAAGGACACGTTCGGCAATCTCGAGCGGTTCGTGGCGCGCAACCTCGCCGGTGGGCTCGACCACCTGATCCTCTACCTCGACGCCGAGCAGCCCGAGGTCATCGAGGGTTTCCGCGAGCACCCTCACGTCACCTGCGTCGCTGCGTGGGGCGAGGCGTGGTGGGGGCCTTCGGGGACGCCGCCGGGACTGAACACACGGCAGAACCTCAATGCGAACCTCTCCAACGCCGTCCTCACGCGCTTTCCGTGGGCGCACTGGCTCTTCCACATCGACGCCGACGAGGTGGTGCAGCTCAACCGTCGCCGTCTGGAGCGCCTCGACCCGGCTTGTCGGGTGGTGCGGCTCGGGGTGTGGGAGGCGGTGAGCCACGAGGATGCCGGCGAGGAGTGGTTCAAGCGGCGGTTGAAGCCGGAGGAGCGCTCGCTGCTGGTGTCGCGGGGCTTCACGCGCGCTGCGTCGAACTCCCAGTACTTCCGCGGGCACCTAGCCGGCAAGTCCGGTTGGAGGCCCTCCCTCGATCTGCGAGCAGCCATCCACGTGCCATTGGACGCATCGGGACTGCCGGTGCCGGGGAAACAGGCCAAGTGGCTGCGTGTGCTGCACCTGGAGTCGACCTCGGCTCGCGAGTTCGCGCGAAAGTGGCTCAATCTCGTCGAGGCCGGGTTGAGCACGATGGCGGTGCGTCACGCGCGGCACGACGTCGCGACGGCGGTGGCGGATCTGGTCGGCCGGACCTCGGATCCCAGTGAGCTCGAGGAAGGCTTCGCGCGGATCTACGACGAGCTGATCCGCGATCCGTTCGACACCCTGCGCGATCTCGACCTGCTCGTGCACCTCGACCTCGACGCGCCGACGTGGTCGCCGCGGACCGTCCCTGTCGCAGAACGGGACCGGCTGCGGTCGCTACTCGAGGCAGCGCGGGGTTCGGACAAGACGCCGCTCCTCGGGCCGGGGCGTGCGGCCTTCCTCGATCGGCTACAGGAGTCTGGCGCTCGGCCATAGGGAGTCGAGGTCGACGTCCGGACAGGCACGCGCGACGGCCTCGTAGGTACCGGCGAAGTGCCGCGCCACGCGTCGCGACGTGGACTCGGTGAGCGCACTCGCCGAGGGCGACTGGTTGGCCCGGACGTCGAAGGCCGCGGGGACGGCGTCGATGCCGCACAGGCGACTGATGGCGGCGACGGAGTCCCCGGTGAAGAGCGTCTCGTGGAAGCCGAGGTAGCGCGCGTCGTCCGGGAAGGCGCCGGTCACGGCAGCGAGGGTGTGCTCGTAACGGGTGCGGCACTCGTAGGTGGGGTGGTCGAACAGCTCGAGGACGTGCTCCTCGCTGGTGCGCGGGAACTTCTCGGGAGATCGTCCTTGCACCATCCGGATGTGCGACCAGATCCGGTCGACCGGGTCCCGCATCAAGAACACGGTGACCGCTCGGATCCCGCGTTCGGCGAACCTCGTCCGCACCCACTCCAGGCGCTCGCGACCGAGCAGGGCATAGGACGGAGTGATGTCCAGCGCCAGCCGTGCCCCGCCGGACAGGAGCCCGGCGAAGTAGTCCGGGTAGAGCGCGACGTCTGCGACCATCGCGGCCTGGTGCAGGGCCGCGGCGTCGGGCACCTCGCCCTCGCTCAGCCGGCGAGCCGCGCGCTGGGCCCGCTGCGCGATCCGCGCCCGCATCCACGCCTCCGACGGCAGGTCGACGACGTCGAGCACGTGGTGCTCCTTGCGATAGCCGGTGACCACCTGCTCGGAGGAGGCCAGGTGGTCATAGAGCCACGTCGTGCCCGCCTTCATCGCGCCCACGCCGAGCAGGAACGTCGGCTGGGCGGTCACGGCTGCACCCTAACGCCGAGGCTTCCGCCCGGGCCCCGGCCGGAGGTTGAGCAAGCGAGCGTCCGCGAGCGCCAGTTGACTGATTGAACCCCGGCAGCTGACTGCGCGACTGTGGCGGGTTCGTGCTGCGCTCGGTCGATCGGCTGACCCGGGGTGGTGGGGTGGCCGCGCGCGCCGCGCCGCTCGCGTTTCCGGGGTCGGTTGCGAGGTTTCGTCGGCGCGGTCCGCGCTCGTTCCTCGCCCTCCCAGCTTGCTCAACCTCCGAAGAGTCGCCCCGGCCGGAGGTTGAGCAAGCGAGCGCCAGCGAGCGCTGACGAAACCCCGGCACCCGATTGCGCGACTGTGGCGGGCTCTTGTTGCCTCGGTGTATCGACTGGCCTGGGTGGTGGGGTGGCCGCGCGCGTAGTCGACCGACACCCGCCGTCAAGGATCGCCTTCGGCGTCCGCTTCGCGGCGG